>NZ_JBIDAJ010000010.1:136747-250941 GCF_043202395.1 Streptomyces sp. NPDC048197 | reverse complement strand
ACTCCCCCAACGGGAGGGGACAGACCGGAGGACGAAGTCTGTAGGGCTGGCACCGCACCCAACACCCACCCAGCCCGCCGCAGGCGCAACGGCGAGACCACCCGCGGCGGAAAAGACGAGTACGTAGGGGGCGCCGCAAAGCGCAACGGAGACCAAGCCCCGCGATGGGAAAGCCAAGTACGTACGGGGCGCCGCAAAGCGCAACGGCGAACAACAACCGCGGCGCCGCAGACAGGTACGTGCGGGGCACCGCAAAGCGCAACGGCGAGCAACGACCACGGCGCTGCAGCCGAGTACGTGGGAATCAAGCCCCAAGGGCCCGCGCCAAGTGGGAGAAGAAGCGGCTGTGGGCGAGGCGGCTGCACGGCGCTTCCGGGTTCCAGGGCAGGAGGCGTACGTGCGCCTCCAGTGCGCGCCAGTGGGCGTCGGCGCGCAGGGTCTCGGGGCGCGCCGCGTTGGAACGGGCGTCGATGAGGATGATGTCGGGGGCCAGTCCGGCCGCCTCCGCCCAGCCGACCGTGGACCAGTTGACGCCCGCGCCGGCGGGCGGTTCCACCAGGTTCACGCCGTGCTCGGCGAGTGCGCGCAGGTCCGGCCAGGAGCTGGGGCGGGCCAGATGGACCCGCTCGGGGCCGGCGGGCGACAGGGCCAGGACCCGGGGGCGGGCCGGGCCGCCGGCCGCCTGCCGCAGGGCGTCCTCCGCGGCGTCCAACTCCCTTGCCATGCCCAGTGGTTCGCCCCGGCCGAGGGAGCCGGCCAGTGCCGCGAAGCGTTCGCGGACCTCGGCCAGGCTCCGGCCCGGGCCCACCGCGACGGTGGCGACCGGTACGTGTGCCTCCAGCTCCAGCGCGGTCTTCTGCTCCAGGCCGTAGAGCTGCTCGCCGTCGTACGTCACCGCCACCACGAGGTCCGGCTCGGCCTCCAGCAGCGCGTCGGGGTGCAGCGCGGCGCCCGCGCCCAGATAGGGGATCTCCGCCAGCGGCAGCTCACCGCCCTTGGCGGGGTCGGGGGCGGCGCCGTCGTGCTGCGACCCGAACAGGCCCACCGGGCGTATGCCGTGATCCCACAGGGTCGCCCCGGCCTGTATGTACGTCACCAGCCGTGCCGGCCGCTGTCCGGCCACCACCAGGCGCCCCCGGTCGTCGGAGAACTCCCACGGTGTGCGCTGCTCCATGACCCGCCGCCCTTTCAGTGTCGTCCGCCATGAGGTGTGCCGCTCGCGAGGATTGCCCGCCGGCGTCGGCGGATACCTGCCCATCGCGCCACTTCCGCACCCCTCCGGGCCCGCCGCGGCCCGTCGTGACCGACCGGCTGATCGCCGGCGCAACACGAACCCGGCACGCTGATCGAGCGTCACGGTATTGCCACGGATGGTGACATGCTTCTACGGTGTCTCCTTCTCGAGCGGAATCTACGGGTGTAGACCGGTCATGACATGGCGTCAGGCAGGCACGGGTAGACGGGCAGGGAGCTGACATGGTGAGCCGTACGGTCGTCCGGGGCGGACTGGTGATCACCGCCGCCGATGAGATCCACGCCGATGTCCTGGTGGAGGACGGGCGGATCGCCGCCCTCGCCGCGCACGGCAGTCCGACCGCCGACAGCTGGGCGGCCGCCGCCGACCGCACCCTGGACGCCACCGGCAAGTACGTCATCCCGGGCGGTGTCGACGCCCACACCCACCTGGACTTCCCGTTCGGCGGGACGGCCTCCTCGGACACCTTCGAGACCGGTACCCGCGCGGCGGCCTGGGGCGGCACCACCACCATCGTCGACTTCGCCGTCCAGTCCCGCGGCGCCTCGCTGCGCGCCGGCCTGGACACCTGGCACGCCAAGTCCGACGCCCAGTGCGCGATCGACTACGCGTTCCACATGATCCTCTCCGACGTCAACGAGCACACCCTCAAGGAGATGGACCTCCTGGTGGCCGAGGGCGTCACTTCGTTCAAGCTCTTCACGGCCTACCCGGGCGTCTTCTACAGCGACGACGGGCAGATCCTGCGCGCCATGCAGCGCTGCGCCGACAACGGCGGGCTGGTGATGATGCACGCCGAGAACGGCATCGCCATCGACGTACTGGCCGAACAGGCGCTGGCCGCCGGCCGCACCGACCCGCGCTACCACGGTGAGGTCCGGCACGTCCTGCTGGAGGCCGAGGCCACCCACCGCACCATCCAGCTCGCCCGGGTCGCCGGCGCCCCGCTCTACGTCGTCCACGTCTCCGCCGAGGAGGCCGTCGCCGAGATCACCCAGGCCCGCGACAAGGGGCTGAACGTCTTCGGCGAGACCTGTCCGCAGTACCTGTTCCTGTCCACCGACAACCTCGCCGAGCCGGATTTCGAGGGCGCCAAGTACGTCTGCTCCACGCCGCTGCGGCCGCGCGAGCACCAGGCGGCGCTCTGGCGGGGCTTGCGCACCAACGACCTCCAGGTGGTCTCCACCGACCACTGCCCGTTCTGCTTCAAGGGCCAGAAGGAGCTCGGCCGCGGCGACTTCACCAAGATCCCCAACGGGATGCCGGGCATCGAGAACCGGATGGACCTCCTCCACCAGGGCGTCGTCGAGGGCCGGATCAGCCGCCGCCGCTGGATCGAGATCGCCTGCGCCACCCCGGCCCGGATGTTCGGCCTCTACCCGAAGAAGGGCACCATCGCCCCTGGCGCCGACGCCGACCTCGTCATCTACGACCCCGGGGCCGAGCAGACGGTCTCCGCCCGGACCCACCACATGAACGTCGACTACTCGGCCTACGAGGGCAAAGCGCTCACCGGCCGGGTCGAGACGGTCCTCTCGCGCGGCGAACTCGTCATCGACCGCCGGGAGTTCACCGGACACGCGGGCCACGGCCAGTACATCCCGCGTGGCACCTGCCAGTACCTCATCTAAGGAGCGCCGCCGTGGACTTCGGAGTTGTCCTGCAGGCCGACCCGCCCTCCGCCGCCGTCGTGTCCCTCATGCGGCGCGCCGAGCGCAACGGCTTCCGCTACGGCTGGACCTTCGACTCGGTGGTCCTGTGGCAGGAACCGTTCGTCCTCTACAGCCGCATCCTGGAACACACCGACCGGCTGATCGTCGGCCCGATGGTCACCAACCCCTCCACCCGTGCCCCCGAGGTCACCGCCTCCACCTTCGCCACCCTCAACGAGATGTACGGCAACCGCACCGTCTGCGGCATCGGCCGCGGCGACTCCGCGATGCGGGTGGCCGGCCGGCGGCCCAACACCCTGGCCCGGCTGGGCGAGGCGATCGGCACCATCCGCGACCTGGCCGAGGGCCGCGAGGCCGACCTCGGCGGCGGCCACCTCGTCCGCATCCCGTGGATCCGGGGCGGCCGCCTCCCGGTCTGGATGGCCGCGTACGGCCCGAAGGCCCTGGCCATGGCGGGCCGGCTGGCCGACGGCTTCATCCTCCAGCTCGCCGACCCCTTCCTGACCGAGTGGATGATCAAGGCGGTACGCCAGGCCGCGGTGGACGCCGGCCGCGACCCGGCCGCCGTCACGATCTGCGTCGCCGCCCCCGCCTACGTGGGCGAGGACCTCGACCACGCCCGCGAGCAGTGCCGCTGGTTCGGCGGCATGGTCGGCAACCACGTCGCCGACCTCGTCGCCCGCTACGGAGAGCACTCCGGCATGGTCCCCGACGAGCTGACCGACTACATCAAGGCCCGCACGGGCTACGACTACGCCCACCACGGCCGCGCCGACAACCCCGACACCGCCTTCGTCCCCGACGCCATCGTCGACCGCTTCTGCCTCCTCGGCCCGCCCGCCGCCCACCGCGAAAAGCTCCGGGCGCTCAAGGCCCTGGGCGTCGACCAGTTCGCCGTCTACGCCATGCACGACGCCAAGGAAGCCACCCTCGACGCCTACGGGACGGACATCATCCCGGCGTTCAGGGAGGCGTAGCGGGGGAGGACGGCAGGGCACGCGGGCCGGCCACCGTGCCGTCCCGCCCCCGCCCTACTCCACCCCTTCCGCCAGCCCCGCCAGCAGCCTGGGCAGGGCCGTTCCGATGGGCTCCCGTACGACCTCGTCGGCGAGCGGGTCGTACGGTGTCGGCTCGGCGTTGACGATGATCAGTCGCGCGCCGTGCTCCGCCGCGACCCCGGCGAGCGAGGCCGCCGGCTGGACCTGGAGCGTGGTCCCGACGGCGATGAACACCTCGGCGGCCTTGGCCACGCCCAGCGCCGTCCCCAGCACCTGCGGATCCAGCCGCTCGCCGAACATCACCGTCGCCGACTTCAGGATCCCGCCGCACACCAGGCAGTCCGGATCGGGCTCACCGGCCGCCACCCGCGCCAGCGCGTCCGCCATCGAGGACCGCGCATGGCACCGCGTACACGTCACCGCCCGCACCGTCCCGTGCAGCTCCAGCACCTTGCGCTCGGGCACCCCGGCGAGCTGGTGCAGCCCGTCCACGTTCTGTGTGATCACCCGCACCGGCGTCCCGGACCGCTCCAGCAGTGCCACCGCCTCGTGCGCCGCGTTCGGCTTCGCCCGGAACGCCGGACTCTCCCGCCGCATCTGCCACGACCGCCGCCGGATCTCCGGGTCGCTCATGTACGCGTCATACGTCACGAGCTTCTCGGCCTCCGGGTCCCGCCGCCACAGCCCGTTCGGCCCCCGGTAATCAGGAATCCCCGAGTCCGTGGAAATCCCCGCCCCACTCAGAATCCCCACGAGCACCCGCCGAGTCCGGCCCCCGCCCCCTGCACCACTACTGCTCATGGGGCCGAGGGTACGCAGCGGGGGTGGCCGTCGGCGAGGGAATTGGGCCTGGGGCGGGGGTGTTCCCCGTGCCGACATGAGGGAGAGAGTGGGCGGGTACGGATCGGGGGCGTCGGTGCGGGTGGGCTCTGGGCGGGAGTGGGGCGGAGCGGGGCCGCGGGACGTGGGAGAGATGAGGAGTTGCGGCGACGTGTTCACCACCCGGCCCACCCTTCAGGGCACCTTCGGGATGGTCTCCAGTACGCACTGGCTGGCCTCGCAGTCGGCGATGGCGGTGCTGGAGGACGGGGGCAACGCCTTCGACGCGGCGGTGGCGGCCGGGTTCGTACTGCAGGTGGTCGAGCCGCATCTGAACGGGCCCGCGGGCGAGGTGCCGATCCTGCTGGCGCCCGCCGGCGGACCGGTGCGCGTGCTGTGCGGGCAGGGACCGGCACCGGCCGGGGCGAGCGTGGCGCACTACACCTCGCTGGGGCTGGCGCTCGTTCCGGGCACCGGGCCGCTCGCCGCCGCCGTCCCCGGGGCCTTCGACGCCTGGATGCTGCTGCTCCGCGACCACGGCACCAAGTCGCTCGCCGAGGTCCTGCGGTATGCCATCGGCTACGCCGAGCACGGGCATCCCGCCGTCGAGCGGATCGGCCGGACCGTCGAGACCGTCCGGGAGCTCTTCGAGACGGAGTGGACGTCGTCCGCCGAGATCTACCTGCCCGGCGGGACGGCGCCCGCCCCGGGCGGACTGCTCAGGAACCGCCCGCTGGCCGCCACCTGGCGGCGGCTCCTCGCGGAGGCGGAGGCCGCCTCGGCCGGACGTGAGGCGCAGATCGAGGCGGCCCGCCGTATCTGGCGCGAGGGCTTCATCGGCGCGGCGCTCGCCGACATCGCGGCCCGCCCGGCCATGGACACCACCGGCGAACGGCACGCCGGCACCCTCACCGGTGACGACCTGGCCGCCTTCTCCGCCACCTACGAGGCGCCGGTCACCCATGACTGGAACGGCTGGACCGTGGCCAAGGCGGGCGGCTGGTCGCAAGGGCCCGCCTTCCTGCAGCAACTCGCCCTGCTGCCCGACGAGTTGCCCGCCTACGGCAGCCCCGAGTACGTCCATCTGCTCATCGAGGGCTGCAAGCTGGCGATGGCGGACCGGGAAGCCTGGTACGGCGACGCGGACGAGGTGCCGCTCCGCACCCTGCTCGGCGACGGGTACAACGCCGCCCGCCGGGCGCTCATCGGCGAGCACGCCTCGTACGAGCTGCGGCCCGGCAGCCCGGACGGCCGTACCCCGCGGATCAGCAAGCACGCGACGGCGGCGGCGGCCGGCGAGGACCACTACGGCGGCCCGGCGGCTCCCGGGACCGAGAGCGGCCTCTCCGTGAGCGGGGCGGGCGAGCCGACCGTAGGAGGCGGGGTGCCCGCGGACGTCGCGCCCGAGGTGGACCGCACGGGCGCCACCCGGGGCGACACCTGCCATCTCGACGTCGCCGACCGCTGGGGCAACCTCGTCTCCGCCACCCCTTCCGGCGGCTGGCTGCAGTCCAACCCCGTCGTCCCCGCCCTCGGCTTCCCGCTCGGCACGCGGTTGCAGATGGCCTGGCTGGAGGAGGGCCTGCCGAACTCGCTCACCCCGGGGCGCCGCCCCCGCACCACCCTCACCCCGTCCCTGGCGCTGCGCGACGGCGTGCCGGTGATGGCCTTCGGCACACCGGGCGGTGACCAGCAGGACCAGTGGCAGCCGCATTTCTTCCTGGCGGTGGCGCTGCGCCCGAAGGTCCGCGGCGGCCTCGACCTGCAGGGCGCCATCGACGCCCCGAACTGGCACAACGACTCCTTCCCGGGGTCCTTCTTCCCGCGCGGGATGCGGCCGGGCAGCGTGACCGTGGAATCCCGGATCGGCACGGCGACCATCGAGGCGCTGCGGCGGCGTGGCCATCTGGTCACGGTCGGCGACGCATGGTCCGAGGGGCGGCTGTGCGCGGTGGCGCGGGACCCGGAGACCGGGGTGCTGTCCGCGGCGGCCAATCCGCGCGGGATGCAGGGGTACGCGGTCGGGCGTTGAGCCCGGCATCTGGCCGTACACCCGGTGGCACCCGGAGTTCACCTTGCGGCCGGCTGCTGTGTCAGTGGCTCATGGTTCGATGGACACATGATCGAAGCACTTCGTACCCAAGAACCGGGAGACACCACGAACATCACCGATGCCGCTGCCGTCACGCACGTCGCCGATGTCACCGATACCGATGTGACCGATACCGCGGTAACCGATACCGAGGTCACCGGTGTCGCCGATGCGGCGGGCGCCTCCATGGCCCTCTCGCCCGACCTGTCCGGGCTGGACCTGGCGGCCGTCGACGCCGCCATCCGCCGTGCCGCGGCCGACGAGATCATGCCCCGCTTCCGGCAGCTCGCCGTCGAGGACATCGTCGAGAAGAACGGCCCGCACGACCTCGTCACCACCGCCGACCGGCGCGCCGAGGAGCACCTGACCGTCGCCCTGACCGCCCTGCTGCCCGGCTCCCTGGTGGTCGGCGAGGAAGCGGTGCACGCCGACCCCGGCGTGCTCGACGCGCTGCACGGCGACGCCCCCGTCTGGATCGTCGACCCGGTCGACGGCACCCGCCAGTTCGTCCACGGCGACCCCGGCTTCGCCACCCTCGTCGCGCTCGCCCACCGCGGAGAGCTGCTCGCCTCCTGGACGTACGCCCCCGCGCTCGGCCTGATGGCCGTCGCCCGCCGCGGCGCCGGCGCCGAGCTGAACGGCGTCCCGCTGCGCACCGGCAGCCCCGCCCCGGACGCGATCCTGGACGTCGCGACGTCCCACTACGACTTCACCGACAACGACCAGAAGCGGGTGCTGGCCGCCCTCGACACCGGCGGGATCGCCCCCCGGCCCTGCGGTTCGGCCGGCCTGGAGTATCTGCACATCGCCCGCGGTGACCTCGACGCCACGGCCTTCAGCTGGGAGAACCCCTGGGACCACGCCGCCGGCCTGCTGCTGGTCCACGAGGCGGGCGGCGCCAGCGGTACGGTCACCGGCCGGCCGTTCCGGATAACCGGCGGCAATGCGCTGCCCTTCACCGCCGCCCGGGACGCCGAAACCGCGCGGCGTATCCTCGGACTGCTGGCAGCCGCCAACTGATCCTCACCGACGAGGGTCGGACGTGAGGGGAGTGGCGCAGGTGCCGAGGATGCTCGATGCCGTCGTGATCGGGGCAGGACCCAACGGCCTGACGGCGGCCGTCGAACTGGCCCGGCGGGGAATGTCCGTCGAGGTCTTCGAGGCCCGCGACACCATCGGCGGCGGCGCCCGTACGGAGGAGCTGACGCTCCCCGGTTTCCGCCACGACCCCTGCTCGGCGGTGCACCCGACCGGCGCCGGCTCGCCGGCCTTCACGAAGATGCCGCTGGACCGCTACGGCCTGGAATGGGTGCACCCCGAGCTGCCGATGGCGCACCCGTTCCCGGACGGTACGGCCGCGGTGCTCGCGCACTCCGTCGGCGAGACCGCGATGTCGTTCGGCCCGCGCGACGCCGGCGCGTACCGCCGGCTGGTGGCGCCGTTCATCGGCAGGTGGGACGCCATGGCCCAGGACTTCCTGCGGACGCAGTGGCTCGGGGTCCCCTCCGACCCGCTGACCTACGCCCGCTTCGGCCTGGTCGCCGCGCAGCCGGTCACCCTCCTCAACCGCCGCTTCCAGGGCGAGAAGGCCCGCGCCCTGATGGCCGGCCTCGCGGCGCACGCCATCTCGCCGCTCGGCGGGCTCGGGACGTCCGGCATCGCCCTGATGTTCGCGCTCGCCGCGCACGCCAACGGCTGGCCGGTGGCGCGCGGCGGCTCGCAGGCCATCTCCGACGCGCTGGCCGGGCTGCTGCGGGCGCACGGCGGGGCGGTGCACACCGACTTCGAGGTCAAGCGGCTGGACGACCTGCCGCCGGCCCGCGCGTACGTCTTCGACACCTCGCCGACCGCGCTGGCCCGGATCGCCGGCCTGGGCAACGCCTACCGCGACGTCACCTACGGCCCCAGCGTCTTCAAGATCGATTACGCCATGGCGGAACCGGTGCCGTGGACGGCCCCGGCCGCCCGCCGGGCCGGCACCGTCCACATCGGCCCCACCAGCGCCGAGATCGGCGCCGCGCTCAGCGCCGCCGTGCACGGCCAGGACCCGTCCGTCCCGTTCCTGATCACCGCGCAGCCCAGCCTGATCGACGACACCCGCGCCCCCGAGGGCAAGCACGTCTTCTGGGCGTACGGCCACGTCCCCAACGGCTGGGAGGGCGACGCCACGGAGCTCGTCGAGCGGCAGATCGAACGTTTCGCCCCCGGCTTCCGCGACCTCGTGCTGGCCCGCGCGGTCGCCGGCCCGCCGGAGATCGCCGCCCGCAACGCCAATTACGTCGGCGGCGACACGGCCACCGGCTCCGCGGCCGGCCTGCGCCTGCTCATCCGCCCCAAACTCGCCCGCGTCCCCTACGAGACCGCCCACCCCGCGGTCTTCCTCTGCTCCCAGGCCACCCCGCCCGGCCCGGGCGTCCACGGCATGTCGGGCCACTACGCCGCCAAGGCGGTCTGGCGTCGCCTGCGCGCGAACCGTCGCTGAGCCGAGCGGCTCCGCGTCCTACGCTCGTCCCATGAGTTCCGACCGCGCCGCAGCCCACGCTCCCCGCGTCACCCTCGTCCAGGGCGACCTCACCGAACAGGCCGTCGACGCCGTGGTGAACGCCGCCAACTCCTCGTTGCTGGGCGGCGGGGGAGTGGACGGCGCCATCCACCGGCGCGGCGGCCCGGACATCCTGGCCGAGTGCCGCGCCCTGCGCGCCTCCCACTACGGCCGCGGCCTGCCCACCGGCCGGGCCGTCGCCACGACCGCCGGCCGACTGCCCGCCCGCTGGGTCATCCACACCGTCGGCCCGGTCCACTCCACGTCCGAGGACCGCAGCGACCTGCTGGCCTCCTGTCACCGCGAAGCGCTCCGGGTGGCCGACGAACTCGGCGCCCGCACGGTCGCCTTCCCGGCCATCTCCACCGGCGTCTACGGCTGGCCGGTGGAGGACGCCGCGCGGATCGCGGTGGAGACGGTGCGGAGCACGGAGACCGCGGTGGAAGAGGTGCGGTTCGTCCTCTTCGACGAACGGGCGTATGCGGCGTTCGCGGCGCAGATGCGCTGACCCGGTGGGGGAGGGCCGGAACGGCGGCCTCCTACGCGTGCCTTGCGAGGCGGCCAAAGGTCATTACATGCCGCACATTTCCCGTATTTTCCGTGTTGCGCGTTTGTGGCCTCCTGGGCTGGCGTCGTCCCGCGTCGCGGTCGTAGCGTGGCGGGGAAGGAGCACGACCGCCCCGCGGGAACGCCGGCCCCGACCGAGTGCCGGCCCCGACCGAGTGCCGGGCCCCGCGTCGCAGCCGGTGCGTACGCATACGAAGCGGTTGAGGAGCGGGTATGCGAGCTCAGCGTGCGAAAACAGCAATTCTGGTCTGTGCCGGGGCAGCACTCGCGGTGGCCGGCGTATCGGCGCCGGCCCCCGCCTCGTCGGCACCACGAACTCGGCCCGGCGCGGCGGTCGTCGACTGCGCCGAGAATCCGCAGGTCCGCCCGGGCACCTTCATGCTCGCGTGCGGCGACGGCAACAACGTCCTTACGTCGCTTCGCTGGTCGCGCTGGCAGCCGCAGTCGGCGGTGGCCGAGGGTCGGGACATGGTCAACGACTGCCGGCCCTACTGCGCGGCGGGCCACTTCCACAGCTACCGCGTCCGGGTGCGCCTCGACGAACCGCAGCACCGCCCGGGCCACCCCGGTCAGTGGCACTACACCCGGATCACCCTGACCTACCCCGCCGACCGGCCGGCGGACACACCGCGCGTGGTCACCACCCGTCTCTGGAACTGACCACACGTCACATCGCCCTGCACCGGCGGCCTTTACCGCCGCTGCCCTGGCGAGCTCTCCTTCCGCCCCTTGCGCAGCCGGCCCTCCTCCTCCGCCGCAACTGGCCGATGAAATGGGCTACTTGACGGGCAGCGGAGGGCGCGTCAATACCGCTCCGGGCGGGACTCCTGAACGCGCCACGTCAGGGCGAAACTCCCCTGCTCCGTGCGTAGTCGAGGCCCGTGAGGCCATCGTTGCCCCGGCCTCCCAGGCTCCGCCGAGCACCGGCCCCTGCACCAGTCCGGAGAAGGTGGTCTGCGGCATCCGTCGTTCGACGCCCGAGGGGCGGCTGGAGTCGCGCGAGGTCCGTATGCGCTACCACGCCCTGATCGGCGAAATGGACCGCACCCGTTGCGAGATGCGCGCCGAGGGCCGGAGCGAGGAGGAGATCGCCAGGCGGCTGGTGCGGATGCGCAACGACGCCAAGGACATCACCCGGGCCGGTATGAGCCCCGAGGAGGTCGCACGGCTCGAAGAGCGCAACATCGAGAAGTACGGCAACCCGCGTCCTTGCCCGTGTGAGGTGACCACCGCGGCATGATCCGTCGCCCTGGGGCATACGGCCAAATCCCAACTTCCCTTCCCATGAACGTAGTTGGCCAGGCGGGGCCAGGCCATCCACGCAGGGAACCACGAAGTCGGGGCCGTACCGCAGGGTTCCGATAGCGTGACGCCATGCGTCCCTTGAGCGACAGCTATCCGCCCATCGAGCCGTACGACGCCGGGATGCTCGACGTCGGTGACGGCAACCTCGTGTACTGGGAGGTGTGCGGCAACCCCCGGGGGAAGCCCGCACTGGTCGTCCACGGGGGGCCGGGTTCGGGGTGTACGGCCCGGGCGCGCCGATACTTCGACCCGGACCGCTATCGGGTGGTGCTCTTCGACCAGCGCGGGTGCGGGCGTTCCACCCCGCATGTCGGTGACCCCGCGATGGACCTGCGGCACAACACCACCGCGCATCTGCTCGCCGACATGGAACGGCTCCGCCGGCACGTGGGCATCGAGCGCTGGCTGCTGTTCGGCGGGTCATGGGGTTCCACGCTGATCCTGGCGTACGCGCAACGGCACCCGGAGCGGGTCTCGGAGATCGTCATCCCGGGCGTCACCACGACCCGGCGCTCGGAGATCGACTGGCTGTACCGGGGGGTCGGCCGCTTCTTCCCCGAGGCGTGGGAACGCTTCCGGGACGGGGCGGCGCGGGGTGCGCGGCGCGTGGACGGGCCAGGTGGTGCGCATGCGGATGGTGTGCATGCGGACGGGGCTGAAGCTGGGGCTGGGGCAGGGGCAGGGGCAGGGGGCGGGGACCTGGTCGCGGCGTATGGGCGGCTGATGGGCGATCCCGATCCGGCCGTACGGGAGCGGGCCGCCGCGGACTGGTGTGCGTGGGAGGACGCGGTGCTCTCCATGGAGCCGCACGGCTCCGCCCACCCCTACGGGGACCGGCCGTCGACGGCGCGACTGGCGCTGGTCCGGATCTGCGCGCACTACTTCTCGCACGGTGCGTGGCTGGAGGAGGGCGTCCTGCTGCGCGGGGCGGGGCGACTCGCGGGCATCCCCGGGGTGCTCATCCACGGCCGCCAGGACCTGAGCAGTCCGCTCGACACCGCCTGGGAGCTGTCCCGGACCTGGACCGATGCCCGGCTGATCGTGATCGACGACGCCGGGCACAAGGGGAGCGGGCGGACCCGCGCCGAGGTGATCGCGGCGCTGGACCGGTTCGCGCGGTGAGTCGCGACCGTTTCGTGAGGTGAGGTGCGGTCGCCGCGTGAGGTGAGGTGCGGTCGCCGCGTGAGGTGAGGTGCGGTCGCCCGGCGCGGTGAGCAGGAGGAGCCGGCGGCGCGAGGCCCGCCTGACCGGCG
Organism: Streptomyces sp. NPDC048197; assembly: GCF_043202395.1. Taxonomy (NCBI): domain Bacteria; kingdom Bacillati; phylum Actinomycetota; class Actinomycetes; order Kitasatosporales; family Streptomycetaceae; genus Streptomyces; species Streptomyces sp. NPDC048197. The sequence goes on along the minus strand of NZ_JBIDAJ010000010.1, from coordinate 238,437 downwards.
CCACCATCCCTGGGCGATCTGCGCCGGACCTGGTAGCCCGACGTTGATGTCGGATTTCCGCCAGCCCCGGCCGCCCCGCTGCGGAATCCTTGAGGCATGCACACCGACACCGAGCGCTGTGTGCGCGCCGTACAGTCCAAGGACGCCCGCTTCGACGGGTGGTTCTACACGGCCGTGCTCACCACCCGCATCTACTGCCGGCCCAGCTGTCCCGTGGTGCCGCCCAAGCCCCGGAACATGCGCTTCTACCCGAGCGCGGCCGCGGCGCAGCAGGCCGGTTTCCGGGCCTGCAAACGGTGCCGGCCGGACGCCAGCCCGGGGTCGCCGCAGTGGGACGAGCGGGCCGACCTCGTCGCCCGCGCCATGCGGCTGATCGCCGACGGCATCGTCGACCGCGAGGGCGTCCCCGGCCTCGCGTCCCGGCTCGGGTACAGCACCCGGCAGATCGAACGCCAGCTGCTCGCCGAACTCGGGGCCGGCCCCCTCGCCCTGGCCCGGGCCCAGCGGGCGCAGACCGCCCGGCTGCTGGTGGAGACGACGCAGCTGCCGATGGCCGAGGTCGCCTTCGCCGCCGGGTTCGCCAGCATCCGCAGCTTCAACGAGACGGTCCGCGAGGTGTTCGCGCTCGCCCCGACCGAACTGCGCCAGCGCGCCCGGCCGGACCGCCGGACGGTCGTCCCGGGCACGCTCGCGCTGCGGCTGCCGTTCCGCCGGCCGCTCAACCCCGACAACCTCTTCGGGCACCTCGCCGCCACCGCCGTACCGGGAGTCGAGGAGTGGCGCGACGGCGCCTACCGCCGCACCCTGCGCCTCCCCTACGGGCACGGCATCGTCGCCCTCGCGCCCCGCCCCGACCACATCGACTGCCGGCTCGCCCTCACCGATCTGCGCGACCTGGCCGGCGCCATCGCCCGCTGCCGCCGGCTGCTCGACCTCGACGCGGACCCGGAGGCCGTCGACGGGCTGCTGCGCGAGGACCCGGGGCTGGCCCCGCTGGTCGACAAGGCGCCCGGCCGCCGGGTCCCGCGGACCGTCGACGCCGATGAGTTCGCCGTCCGCGCGGTCCTCGGCCAGCAGGTCTCGACCGCGGCCGCCCGTACGCACGCCGGACGGCTGGTCCGCGCGCACGGCACCCCGGTCGAGGACCCGGGCGGCGGGCTGACCCACCTCTTCCCGCCCGCCACCGCGCTCGCCGGACTGGACCCGGAGGCGCTGGCCATGCCGCGGACCCGACGGGCCACCCTCCTCGGCGTCATCGGCGCGCTCGCCTCCGGGGAGCTGCAACTCGGGGTCGGCAGCGACCGCGAGGAGGCCCGCACCCGGCTCGCCGCGCTGCCCGGCGTCGGCCCCTGGACCGTCGAATGCATCGCCATGCGCGCGCTCGGCGATCCGGACGCCTTCACCCCCACCGACCTCGGCCTGCGCCGCGCGGCCGCCGGTCTGGGCCTGCCGCACACCCCGGCCGCCCTCATCCGGCACTCCGCGATCTGGCGGCCCTGGCGGGCCTACGCCGTCCAGTACCTCTGGGCCACCGACGACCACCCCATCAACCACCTCCCCACGAACTGAGTCCGCTGCCATGACTGCCATGACTGCCACTACCGTGCACGCCCCCGCCCCCGACGCGCCCCTCACCCACACCGTCCTCGACGACACCCCGGTGGGCCCGCTCACCCTCGTCGCCGCCGGCGACGCCCTCACCGGCCTCTACATGACCGACCAGCGCCACCGCCCGCCCCAGGAGACCTTCGGCGCGCCGGCGGACCCCGACGACCCGCCGTTCGCCGCGGCCGCCCTCCAGCTCCGCGCGTACTTCCGCGGTGAGTTGACCACCTTCGACCTGCCGCTGTCGCTGCGGGGCACGCCCTTCCAGCGGCGCGTCTGGGCGGCGCTGTGCACGATCCCCTACGGGGAAACCCGGACGTACGGGCAACTCGCCGCGCTGCTCGGCACGCCCGGCGCGGCCCGCGCGGTCGGCCTGGCCAACGGCCGCAACCCGGTCGGCATCATCGTCCCCTGCCACCGCGTGGTCGGCGCCGACGGCAGCCTGACCGGCTACGGCGGCGGCCTCGACCGCAAACGACGACTGCTGACCTTCGAACGGACGCAGGAGGGCCTCTTCCCGGCAGCGGAGGGTCTCTTCCCGGAGGAAGAGGGCCTCTTCCCGGCGCAGGAGTGCGGCTGACGGGGCGGCGGCGGACTGAGGAGGGGGAGGGCGGGGCCGGGCCCGGGTCCCCTACGGGGCGGTCGAACAGATCCCGTAGGGGACGCGGACGCCCCTTGCGGGCCACAACGCGGTGGGGGTGCGGCGCATTCCCGTGGCGCAGGCGCGAGTTGAGCGCGAGGACACTGCCGCAGCCCTGCGTCTCCGGTGACCTGGTGCGGCACCGGTGTCGGCGGTGTTCTGGTGCCGCACGGGGGTAAGGGGGCCGGGGGGTGCGGCGAATTCCCGTGGCGCAGGCGCGAGTTGAGCGCGAGGACACTGCCGCGCCCCCGCGTCTTCCGGTCCCGGCGCCGCACCGGTGTGTCCACGGCGGCCCGGTGCCGCACCGGTGTGTCGACGGCGCCCCCGTGCCGTCCTGGTGTGCCCACGGTCCCCAGGCGGCGCCTACGGCGTGCCCGGGGGGCGGAGTCCGTTGAGCAGGGCGCGGACGGTTTCGGTGGCGAAGTCCCGCTCGTCTTCGGGGAGCAGGGCGCCGGCGGGTGCCTTGGCGTCGAAGAACAGGTCGAGGAAGGCGCGGTGGAAGCAGGCGCCGATGAGCAGCGTGGCGGCCGCGTGCGGGTCGATGCCGGGGGCGATCCGGCCGAGGTTCTGCTCGGCCGTCAGGTAGGCGGCCAGGTGCTGGACGGCGTTCTGCGGCCCGTCGGTGCCCAGTTCGTCCAGCTTGCGCCGGTGGGTGTCCAGCAGCTCGGGGCTGGCGAAGAGCGAACCGGCGATCGGGAACGAGCGCCGGTAGAAGCGCAGGGCCGTCAGCGCCACCTCCTCCAGATGCCGGGCCGGCCCGCCCTCGGCCCCGACGGCGTCCGGCAGCCGGCGCAGCGCGTCCGAGAACCGCGGTGCGCGCTCGTGCAGCACCCGGACGAAGATCTCTTCCTTGTTGCGGAAGTGCTTGTAGAGCGCCGCCTCGGAGCAGCCGGCCTCCCGGGCGATCTGCTTCGTCGTCGTACGGGTCAGGCCCACGGTCGTCATCAGCGCGGCGGCGGCGTCGAGGATGCGGGAGCGCGTCAGCGCGCCTCCGGTCAGGGGAGCGGCGGCGTCGGAGGTCATGGGCAGAGCCTACCTTGACAGGTGGGTGAATACTCACTCACCCTGGTTGGTGAGCGCTCACTCACCTGGCTCGTCCCGTTCGATCCTGGGCGTGCGTAGGGGGCGTTCGCCCTGCTCGTTCCGGTTCTCCGCTCGTTCCGCGGCCCAGCTCGTCCCGGGAGGGACCATGAAACTCACCGTCCTCGGCGCGTCCGGCGGCGTCGGCCGGCAGCTCGTCACCCACGCCCTGGCCGACGGCCACCAGGTGACCGCCGCGCTGCGCAGCCCGGAGAAGCTGACCGAGCGCCACGAGCGGCTGACGGTCGTCCGCACCGACCCGTTGGACCCCGCCTCCGTCAAGACCGTGGTCGAGGGCGCCGACGCGGTGCTCTCCGGCATGGGCCAGGCCGGCCGGCACGATCCGCTGCGCCCGGCGTCCACCTCGGCCCGGGCCGTGGTCGAGGCGATGACCGCCACCGGCGTACGGCGGCTCCTGGTGGTCAGCGCGGGCCCGATCAACCGCACCGGCGCCGGCCAGCCGTTCCTCAGCCACCGGGTGTTCGGGCCGCTGCTGTGGGCGGCCCTCAAGGAGGTCTACACCGACCTGACGCGGATGGAGGCGGTACTGCGCGACAGCGGCCTCGACTGGACCGCGGTCCGCCCGCCCCGCCTGCTCGACCGCCCCGGCGAGGGCCGCTACCGCCATGCCGTCGAGGCCGGACCGGCCGGTTCCGTCATCGCCCGCGCCGACGTGGCCCGGGCCATGCTCGACTTCGTCACCGACCCCCGCACCTACGGCCACGCGGTCGGCGTCAGCCGCTGACCGCGGACCCACTACGGCGGACCCACTACGGCGGACCGTCACCCCCGAAGACGGTGCGGCGACCACACACCAAGACGGTGCGACGGCCACGCCCCGCTCACCCGCGCCCCTACGACGCCGCCCCGACCACACCCCGCACCTCGTCCACCAGCCGCTCAGCCTCCGCCAGCGAGCCCCGCAGCTCGCCTCCGGTGTGGCCGAGGCGGGCGAGCAGGGTGGTGGCGCGGTCGGCGAAATCAGGTGGGGTGTCGGGCAGGGCCGCGGCGGCCGCGAGGGCGCCCTTCTCGTTGAGGCACCAGGCGCCGTGGTGTGCGTGCAGGGCCTGGACGAGCTGGCCGACGGCACGGGACAGACACAGGGCCGCGTGCAGTACGTCCTGTGCCGCGGACGACTTGCCCGCCATCGCCACCGAGAAGCCGGCATCCCAGACCGCCGTGCCCGACAGGGACGTACGGAGCGCCGGCGGATACGCGCGGGTCTCCTCCTTGAGGCCGGACAGCTCTCCGGCGGTGTCGGCGAGCACCCGGCCCAGTGCCACCTCGCCCGGGTATGCGGGCGACCAGAAGCCGAGCGGATGACCGGCCTGCATCCCGGTCTCGAAGCGGCCCGCCCGGCAGTCCTCCCAGACCCGCCGCACCCGGTCGAGGTCGCGCAGGATCCAGTCCACATGGCGGCCGTCGGGCAGTACGAGCCAGGCCCCGCCGTTCACCCACGGCCCCCAGGCCCCCGGCCCGAACACCTCGACCGGCCCGCCGGTCACCTCGGTGGCCAGCGCCTCCAGCGCCTTCAGATCCGGCTCGCCCCGGTAATACACCCCCAGGTCCCAGTCGGAGTCCGCCCGGTGCGTCCCCCGCGCCCGGCTCCCCCCGAGCATCACCCCGACGACTCCCGGCACCTGCGCGATCCTGGCGGCGATCTCTTCCATGCCAGCCACCCTAGGATCCCGGGTGGCCGGCGATCACGTCATTTTCGGGCGGCGAACGCTCCCGCGGGCGGGACGCCGTCCTCCAGTTCCGCCGGGCCGCCGCCGTCCGCGAGGGCCTTCAGGGCGGCGCCGATGCGCAGGGCCATCTCCTGGCTGACCAGGGTCCGGGCCTCCTCCCAGTCGACCAGGCGCCAGGACAGCAGTTCCTCTTCCTGGAGCCGGATCGCCGCGAAGCGGTCCGCGTCCAGCACCCCGCCGTCGAAGAGGTACGACACCAGCGGCGGCCGCCCCTGCCCGCGGACCCAGTCGACCGCGAGCAGCGGGCCCAGCTCGACGTCCAGGCCGATCTCCTCGGCGGTCTCGCGGCGGGCGGCCTGGCGCGGCGACTCGCCGTCGTCCGACTCGACGGTGCCGCCCGGCAGGATCCAGGTGTCGCGGTAGTTGGGCTCCACGAGCAGGATGCGGCCCTGCGCGTCACGGAGGAGGGCGCCGGCGCCCGCGAGCACGCGGGGCAGGCCGGCGATGTAGGTGGCGTAGTCCAAGGTCGTCACGGGCGCGAGCCTAGAGCCTGCCCGGGGGATCTTCGAGGCGCATTCCGGGGCGCTCGAAGCGTCCGCGTACCGGAGTGCCCTGTTCGCGGCGCCGCGCGCCGGATAAGGTCGCAGCGGCGCGACTGCCAGTTCGAAAGCAAGGGGAAACACGGTGGCGGACGCAGCAAGGACACACACAGCACATGTGCTGATCGCCGCGGACAAGTTCAAGGGTTCGCTCACGGCCGTCGAGGTCGCCGAGCACGTCACGGCCGGTCTGCGGCGCGTGGTCCCCGGTCTGGACGTGGCGGCCGTCCCGGTCGCGGACGGCGGTGACGGGACCGTCGCCGCGGCACTCGCGGCCGGCTTCACCCGCCACGAAGCGCGGGTCACCGGCCCCACCGGCACCCCGGTGACGGCCACCTTCGCGCTGCGCGAGGACGGCACCGCGGTGGTGGAGATGGCGGAGGCGTCCGGCCTCCAGCACCTCCCCGAGGGCGTCTTCGCGCCCCTGACGGCCACCACGTACGGCACCGGCGAACTGCTGCTCGCGGCGCTGGACGCGGGCGCGACCACGATCGTCTTCGGCGTCGGCGGCAGCGCCACGACCGACGGCGGCGCGGGCATGCTCGCGGCGCTGGGCGCCCGGTTCCTGGACGCGGACGGCAATCCGGTGGCCCCCGGTGGCGGGCCGCTGCGCGAGCTGGCCACGGCCGACCTGTCGGGCCTGGACCCCCGGCTCGCCGGGACGGAGGTCGTGCTCGCCAGCGACGTGGACAATCCGCTCACCGGCCCCAAGGGCGCCCCGGCGGTCTACGGCCCGCAGAAGGGCGCGAGTGAGCAGGACGTCGCCACGCTGGACGCCGCGCTCGCGCACTACGCCCAGGTGCTGGAGCGGGCGGTCGGCCCGAAGGCAGCCGAGTACGCGCTGGCGCCCGGCGCGGGCGCGGCCGGTGGGATCGGCTACGGCGCGCTGGTCGGTCTGGACGCGACGTTCCGGGCCGGTATCGACGTGATGCTGGAGGTGCTCGGCTTCGCGCCGGCACTGGCCCGCGCCACGTTCGTGATCACCGGCGAGGGCTCGCTGGACGAGCAGACGCTGCACGGCAAGGCCCCGGCCGGTGTCGCCGCCGCGGCCCGGGCGGCGGGCCTGGACGTGGTGGCGGTCTGCGGCCGGCTCCAGCTGCCGCCGGAGGCCCTCACCCGGGCCGGTATCCAGCGTGCGTACGCGCTGACCGACCTGGAGTCCGACCCGGCCCGCTGCATGGCCGAGGCGGGCCCGCTGCTGGAGCGGGCGGCGGAGAACCTCGCCCGCGACTTCCTGGTCTGACCGGACGGACGGCACCAACGCCGGAGCCCCGGGCGCGGTATGCGCCCGGGGCTCCGGCGTTGGTGAGAAGTGCCGCCCCCGCTAGGGGAGCTGGGCGGCCCGCGACTCGGCGCGGGACTCGCGTCGGTTGTCGCGGAAGGTGTTGACCCGGCGGGCCGTGGCGAACACCGGGATCATGGCGCCCAGCACGATCTGCAGCGAGCAGCCGGTCTGCAGCAGCAGCTGGCCGCCGGGCGCGTCCAGTGCCCAGGCCGCGAGCATGCCCATGCTGAGCACGATCCAGCTGAGCATCGCCACCGCGAGCCGGCCCCGCGGCTTGGGGTACTCGACCCGGCTCACCATCAGCCAGGCCACCCCGATGATCGCCAGCAGCGTCGGCAGGAACGGCAGCTCCAGCAGCACGATGGCGACGACGGTCAGCGCGCCGAACGGGCTCGGCATGCCCTGGAAGATGCCGTCACGCAGGGTGACGCAGGAGAAGCGCGCGAGCCGCAGCACCACCGCCAGCAGCACCACCACCGCCGCGACGACCGACACCCGCTGGTGCGCGTCCTGGGCGACCATGCCCCAGGTCACGACGAAGTACGCGGGCGCCAGTCCGAAGCTGATCAGGTCGGAGAGGTTGTCCAGCTCGGCCCCCATCGCCGAGGCCCGCAGCTTGCGTGCCACCAGCCCGTCGAAGAGGTCGAAGACCGACGCGAACAGCATCAGGATCACGGCCATGGCCGCGCTGTGCCGGGCCATTCCGCCGTCCTCGGTCCCCGTCAGGTGCGGGATGAGGACGCCGGTGGTGGTGAAGTACACCGCCATGAAGCCGCAGATGGCGTTGCCGAGGGTGAGGGTGTCCGCTATTGACAGCCGCGTCGACAGCGGCATGTCGTCCTCGTCCCCGTCCGTCTCGGGCGCCCAGCCCGCCTGCGTCTCAGGATCAATCACGGTCAAGACGTGTCACCCCCGCGGTGGTGGCCTGGCCGACCTCGACCGCGACCTCGACGCCCGCCGGGAGGTAGACGTCGACGCGCGAGCCGAAGCGGATCAGCCCGATCCGCTCGCCCTGCTCCACCTTGGTGCCCTGGGGCACGTAGGGGACGATGCGGCGGGCCACCGCGCCGGCGATCTGCACCATCTCGATGTCGCCGAGCTCGGTGTCGAAGTGCCAGACGACCCGCTCGTTGTTCTCGCTCTCCTTGTTGAACGCCGGAACGAACCCGCCGGGGATGTGCTCCACGGACGTCACCGTGCCGGCCAGCGGCGCGCGGTTGACGTGGACGTTCAGCGGGCTCATGAAGATTGCGACGCGGGTGCGCCCGTCCTTCCACGGCATGATGCTCTGCACCACGCCGTCGGCCGGGGAAATGACGCGGCCCTGGGCAATCTCCCGCTCCGGGTCGCGGAAGAACCACAGCATGCCCGCCGCCAGTGCGGTGGTGGGCACGGCAACAGCGGCCCAGCGGCCCGACCGGCGGGACCGGGCGAGGCTGACCGCCGCCGTGGCAACGGTCGGCAGGAGCCACGGCGACGCTCCGCGCGCGAGGCGGACGCGACCGCGTTGTGCAGAGGATTGGCTGTGGGGCATGGATGACCTTCGTAGCGGAGGATGCCGCGTAGGGATACGGGGGACGGCGGCTTTCCCGGATGCTATCGGTTGCGAGCGGCAACTGGCCAAGAGCCAGAGCCAATCCGTGGCCGAAGAACAATGACGGGGTGTGATCTTCGTCTAGGCCAAAACGACCTAAACCGGACATTCACGCCTGGATTCGGTACTCCTCCAGTAGCCGGCGACCAATGATCATTTTCTGGATCTCGGCGGTACCTTCACCGATCAGGAGCATCGGGGCCTCCCGGTAGAGGCGCTCGATCTCGTATTCCTTGGAGAAGCCGTACCCGCCATGGATGCGGAACGCGTCCTCCACGACCTCCTTGCAGTACTCGGAGGCGAGGTACTTCGCCATGCCCGCCTCCAGGTCGTTTCGCTGACCGGAGTCCTTTTTGCGAGCAGCATTAACCATCATGGCATGGGCAGCTTCAACCTTTGTCGCCATTTCGGCCAGTTTGAACTGGATCGCCTGGTGCTGGGCGATCGGCTTCCCGAAGGTGTGCCGCTGCTGCGCGTAGGAAACGCCCAGCTCGAAGGCGCGCTGGGCGACGCCGCAGCCGCGCGCGGCGACATTGACCCGGCCGACCTCGACGCCGTCCATCATGTGATAGAAGCCACGTCCGGTCTGGCCGCCGAGCACCCGGTCGGCCGGGATGCGCAGCCCGTCCATGATCAGCTCGGTGGTGTCGACGCCCTTGTAGCCCATCTTGTCGATCTTGCCCGGAATGGTCAGGCCGGGCCGCACCTCACCGAAGCCGGCCTCCTTCTCCACGAGGAAGGTGGTCATCGACTTGTGCGGAGCGGTGCCCTCCGGGTGCCCCTCGTCGGTACGGCACAGCACCGCCACGAGCGTGGACGAACCACCGTTGGTGAGCCACATCTTCTGGCCGGTCAGGACGTAATCGTCGCCGTCCCGCACACCCTTGGAGGAAATGGCCGAGACGTCCGAGCCGAGCGCCGGCTCCGACATCGAGAAGGCGCCCCGGATTTCGCCGGCCGCCATCTTCGGCAGGAAATAGTCCTTCTGCTCCTGCGTGCCGTGCTGCTTGAGCATGTACGCCACGATGAAGTGCGTGTTGATGATGCCCGAGACGCTCATCCAGCCGCGGGCGATCTCCTCGACGGTCAGCGCGTACGTGAGAAGGGACTCACCCAGCCCGCCGTACTCCTCGGGAATCATCAGGCCGAACACGCCGAGTTCCTTCAGGCCCTCGACGATCTGCGTCGGGTATTCGTCGCGGTGTTCCAGTTCCGTGGCGACCGGCAGGATCTCCTTGTCCACGAAGTCGCGGACGGTGGAGAGGATTTCCCGCTGGATGTCGGTCAGGCCCTCGGTCTGCGCAAGACGGGTCATGGCGGTCACTTCTCCTTCTTGGCCGCGGGGGCCGCCGGCTCGGGGCGGCCGGGCTGCTCGCCGCCGCGCTCCTTGATGTACGTGGCCGTGGGGACCATGACCTTGCGGCGGAAGATGCAGACCAGGGTGCCGTCCTGCTTGTAGCCCTTGGTCTCCACGTACACGATCCCGCGGTCCGACTTCGACTTCGAGGGCGTCTTGTCGAGCACCGTGGTCTCGCCGTAGATCGTGTCGCCGTGGAAGGTCGGCGCGACGTGCTTCAGCGACTCGATCTCGAGATTGGCGATGGCCTTTCCGGAGACGTCCGGCACCGACATGCCCAGCAGCAGCGAATAGATGTAATTGCCGACCACGACGTTCTTGCCGAAGTCGGTGGTCTGCTCCGCGTAGTTGCTGTCCATGTGCAGCGGGTGATGGTTCATCGTGAGCAGACAGAAGAGGTGGTCGTCGTATTCGGTGACCGTTTTCCCCGGCCAGTGCTTGTACACATCGCCGACGGTGAACTCTTCATAGGTGCGGCCGAACTGCATCGCGCTCATGCCTCCGGGGCTTCGAACTTGGATGTACGGATCATGCCGGCGGCCCGGCCCTTGCCGGCGACGACCAGCGCCATCTTCCGGCTCGCCTCGTCGATCATCTCGTCACCGAGCATCGCGGATCCCTTCCTGCCGCCCGCCTCCGAGGTGTGCCACTCGTAGGCGTCCAGGATCAGCTCGGCGTGGTCGTAGTCCTCCTGGGACGGTGAGAACACCTCGTTGGCGGCCTCGGCCTGGCCCGGGTGCAGCACCCACTTGCCGTCGAAGCCGAGTGCCGCGGCGCGGCCGGCGACCTCCCGGTACCCCTCCACGTTCTTGATCTGAAGGTAGGGGCCGTCGATGGCCTGCAAATCGTAGGTCCGTGCCGCCATCAGAATGCGCATCAGAATGTAGTGATACGCGTCCGCGCCATAGCCGGGCGGCTGCTCGCCGACCACCAGGGACTTCATGTTGATCGACGCCATGAAGTCGGCCGGGCCGAAGATGAGGGTCTCCAGCCGCGGCGAGGCACCGGCGATCGCGTCGACGTTCACCAGGCCCTTGGCGTTCTCGATCTGCGCCTCGATGCCGATCCGGCCGACCTCGAAGCCCATGGTCTTCTCGATCTGTGTCAGCAGCAGGTCCAGCGCCACGATCTGCTGGGCGTCCTGGACCTTGGGCAGCATGATGCAGTCCAGGTTCGGCCCCGCGCCCTCGACGACCGTGATGACGTCCCGGTACGTCCAGTGCGTCGTCCAGTCGTTGACCCGCACGACCCGGGTCTTGCCGGTCCAGTCGCCCTCGTTCAGCGCCTCGACGATCGTGTGCCGGGCGCCCTCCTTGGCGAGCGGCGCGCAGGCGTCCTCCAGGTCCAGGAACACCTGGTCCGCGGGGAGGCCCTGGGCCTTCTCCAGGAAGCGCGGATTGCTGCCGGGTACCGCGAGGCAGGAGCGCCGAGAGCGGAGGGTGCCGCCCCGCAGGGGCGCCGTCTCGGGGCGGTGGTGGGAGACGGGTGGGAGCAGCCGGTTCACCGCCGTCATGCGGGGACCTCCAAGGGGTCGAGCTGGTTCGCCGTCCGGATCTCGTCGACGATACGGCCGATGATCTCCGTAATACCGAAGTCCTTCGGCGTGAAGACGGCCGCCACTCCGGCCTCTCGCAGCGCGGTCGCATCGGCCGAGGGAATGATGCCGCCGACGATGACCGGGATGTCGTCCACGCCGGCCCGCCGCAGCCGGGCCAGCACGTCCGGCACCAGCTCGGCGTGCGAGCCGGAGAGGATGGACAGGCCCACGCAGTGCACGTCCTCGGCGACCGCCGCCGAGACGATCTGCTCCGGCGTCAGCCGGATGCCCTGGTAGATCACCTCGAAGCCGGCGTCCCGGGCGCGTACCGCGATCTGCTCGGCGCCGTTGCTGTGCCCGTCCAGTCCGGGCTTGCCGACCAGCAGCCGCAGCTTGCCGCTGCCGAGCTCGGCCGCCGTCTTGGCGACCTTCTCGCGGACCGCGGCCAGCGGGCTGCCCGCCTCGGCCGGTACCGCCAGCGGGGCGCTGGAGACGCCCGTGGGCGCCCGGAACTCGCCGAAGACGTCCCGCAGGGCCCAGGCCCACTCGCCGGTCGTCACACCGGCACGGGCGCACTCCAGGGTCGCCGCGAAGAGGTTGGTGTCGCCGGCCGCCGCCTTCTTCAGCGCCGACAGCGCCTCCTGGGCGCGGCCCTCCTCGCGGTTGTCCCGCCAGTCGTGCAGCCCCCGCACCACCCGCGCCTCGTTGGCCGGGTCGACGGTCATGATGGCGGTGTCGAGGTCCGCGGTGAGCGGGTTGGGCTCGGTGGACTCGAAGCAGTTCACCCCGACGATCTTCTCCTCGCCGGCCTCGATCCGGCCCCGCCGCTCGGCGTGCGCGGACACCAGCTGCGACTTGAGGTAGCCGGACTCCACCGCGGCCATCGCGCCGCCCATCTCCTGGATCCGCTCGATCTCGGCCAGGCAGTCGGTGACCAGCGCGTCCACCTTGGCCTCGATGACGTGCGAGCCGGCGAAGATGTCCTCGTACTCCAGCAGGTCGCTCTCGTGCGCGAGGACCTGCTGGATGCGCAGCGACCACTGCTGGTCCCAGGGCCGGGGGAGGCCCAACGCCTCGTTCCAGGCCGGGAGTTGAACGGCCCGGGCGCGGGCGTCCTTCGACAGTGTCACGGCCAGCATCTCCAGCACGATCCGCTGGACGTTGTTCTCCGGCTGGGCCTCGGTCAGGCCGAGCGAGTTGACCTGGACGCCGTAGCGGAAGCGCCGCTGCTTGGGGTTCTCGATGCCGTACCGCTCGCGGGTGATGTGGTCCCAGATGCGGCCGAAGGCGCGCATCTTGCACATCTCCTCGATGAACCGGACGCCGGCGTTCACGAAGAAGGAGATGCGGGCGACCACGTCGCCGAACTTCTCCGGCGGCACCTGCCCGGAGTCCCGCACGGCGTCGAGCACGGCGATCGCGGTGCTCATCGCGTACGCGATCTCCTGGACCGGCGTCGCACCGGCCTCCTGGAGGTGGTACGAGCAGATGTTGATGGGGTTCCACTTGGGGATGTGGGCCACCGTGTACGTGATCATGTCGGTGGTGAGCCGCAGGCTCGGCCCCGGCGGGAAGACGTGCGTCCCGCGCGAGAGGTACTCCTTGACGATGTCGTTCTGGGTCGTCCCCTGGAGCTTGGTGATGTCCGCGCCCTGCTCCTCCGCGACGACCTGGTAGAGCGCCAGCAGCCACATGGCGGTGGCGTTGATGGTCATCGAGGTGTTCATCTGGTCCAGGGGGATGTCCTGGAACAGCCGCCGCATGTCACCGAGGTGGGACACCGGGACCCCGACCCGGCCGACCTCGCCGCGGGCGAGGACGTGGTCGGGGTCGTAGCCGGTCTGCGTCGGCAGGTCGAACGCCACCGACAGACCGGTCTGGCCCTTGGCGAGATTGCGCCGGTACAGCTCGTTCGACGCCTCCGCCGTGGAGTGACCGGCGTACGTGCGCATCAGCCACGGCCGGTCCCGTTCCCTTCGCCCCTGGGACTGAGGGTGACGTTCTGTCATGGGTGCCTCCCGGCCTCAGACGTTCCGGAAGCGGTTGATGGCGTCGAGGTGCTTGGCGCGCATCTCCTCGTCGCGCACGCCCATGCCCTCCTCGGGCGCCAGGGCCAGCACGCCGACCTTGCCCTGGTGCAGGTTGCGGTGCACGTCGTACGCCGCCTGCCCGGTCTCCTCCAGGGTGTAGGTCTTCGACAGGGTCGGGTGGATCTTGCCCTTGGCGATCAGGCGGTTGGCCTCCCACGCCTCGCGGTAGTTGGCGAAGTGCGAGCCGATGATCCGCTTCAGCGACATCCACAGGTAGCGGTTGTCGTACTCGTGCATGTAGCCCGAGGTCGACGCGCAGGTGGTGATGGTGCCGCCCTTGCGCGTGACGAAGACGCTCGCGCCGAAGGTCTCGCGGCCGGGGTGCTCGAAGACGATGTCGATGTCCTCGCCGCCGGTGAGCTCGCGGATGCGCTTGCCGAAGCGCTTCCACTCCTTCGGGTCCTGGGTCTGCTCGTCCTTCCAGAACTTGTAGCCCTCGGCGTTGCGGTCGATGATCGCCTCGGCGCCCATCTTCCGGCAGATCTCCGCCTTCTGGTCGCTGCTGACGACACAGATCGGGTTGGCGCCGCCGGCCAGCGCGAACTGCGTGGCGTAGCTGCCGAGGCCGCCGCTGGCGCCCCAGATCAGGACGTTGTCGCCCTGCTTCATACCGGCGCCGTTGCGGGACACCAGCTGGCGGTACGCGGTCGAGTTGACCAGGCCCGGGGCCGCCGCCTCCTCCCAGCTCAGGTGCCGGGGCTTGGGCATCAGCTGGTTGGACTTGACCAGCGCGATCTCGGCCAGGCCGCCGAAGTTGGTCTCGAAGCCCCAGATGCGCTGCTCGGGGTCGAGCATGGTGTCGTTGTGGCCGTCGCTCGACTCCAGCTCGACGGACAGGCAGTGCGCCACGACCTCGTCGCCGGGCCGCCAGGAGTTGACGCCCGGGCCGGTGCGCAGCACGACGCCGGCCAGGTCGGAGCCGATGACGTGGTACGGCAGGTCGTGCCGCTTGGCCAGGTCGGAGACCTTGCCGTAGCGCTCCAGGAAGCCGAAGGTCGACAGCGGCTCGAAGATCGAGGTCCAGACGGAGTTGTAGTTCACGGAGGAGGCCATCACGGCCACCAGCGCCTCACCGGGGCCGAGCTCGGGGACCGGGACGTCATCGACGTGCAGCGACTTGCGCGGGTCCTTCTCCTTGGTGGGCAGGCCGGCGAACATCTCGGCCTCGTCCTTGTGCACGGTCACCGCGCGGTAGGACTCGGGGATGGGCAGCGCGGCGAAGTCGGCGCTGGTGGTGTCAGGCGCAAGGATTGCGTCCAGGATCTCGTTCACGGTGTGCCTCCGGCGGGTGGGGCCGCCCCTGCTCGAGCGGAGTCGAGAGCTCGGGGGATCGGTAAGGAACGGCTTGAGGGAACGTCGGGGGTGGTGCGGGAGGTGGTGCCGTCGGTTCGGCCGGGGTGGCGCTACCGCCGCCGTCTCCGCCGGTGTCGCGGAGGCGTCGGCCGTGGTGCCTGGCAGCGCCTTGGTGAGCGCGGTGCCCGGCGGGTGCCGGGCGGTGTGCCTGTGACGCAGGCATCCGGGCGGCAGCCGGGGAGGGCTGTTGGGACAGCCGGCGCACGAGGATCGCCTCGTCCGCCGGTCGCCCGGACACCCTCAACGTATGACACCGCGTGCCAGTCGACAAGACACTGAGTGCCAAGAATTTCTCTCAGATGTCATTTGGCCGGCACGTATGAGCGGTAGATGGGCCGATGGAGGGCGCCTCGGTCACGCACCGCACTTCCAGAATCACGGCAGGTGAAGGGGGAGGCGCTTAGACCGTTCGGGTGGGTCGTGTCCCGGTCAGGCCCGGGACCTCAGGCGCTCACGGACGGCCGGCCACAGCTGCGCGGCGGTGTGCAGGAACAGCAGCCCGGCGGCGACGGCGCTGCCGCCCGGCGCCCCGGACCAGACCCCCGCCGCCAGCAGCCCGGCCGCACCCACCGCGTGGAAGCGGTGCAGACCGACCGCGGCCAGATCGCCGAGCCGGCTGCCGCGGCTGCGCTGCCAGACCCGCCGGGCCGCCCAGGCCGTGCCACCGGCCAGCACCAGCTGCGCCGGCCACGGGGCCACCGGCCCGCCCTCCACCAGCGCCACGGTCAGGCAGCCCAGCGCCCAGAGCACCCCGCAGCACGGCAGGGCGAGCAGCCGCAGCAGCACCGGCCGCACATGGCCGGCCGCCCGCTCCACCGGCGGGTCCGGTACCGCGGGCGGCGGCTCCTTGGCGGGCGACGCCCCCGTCCGGGGCGCGGCGGCCTCCGGCTCCGCGGCCAGCTTCAACCACGGCGGCTTGATCGCCAGCAGCTGCTCCCGCAGCAGCGGCAGGTGGTGCGCCCCGGCCTCGCTGAGCGCCTCCCGGAGCAGCTGCTCGGCCGCCCCCAGCCGCCCCGCCTCCTTCTCCGCCTCCATCAGCAGCGCCAGCGCCTCGACCGTCACCCGGACGTCCCCCGACCTGCGCGCCACCTCCAGCCCGCGGCGCAGCAGGTCAAGGACCTGCCGGGGGTCGTGCCGGTGCGCCGCGCAGCCGGCCAGTCTCAGCCAGGCGTGCGCCACGACCGTGAGGTCGCCGTCGGGCGCCGTCGCCACCGCCCGGCGGTACGAGAGCGCCGCGTCCCGGGCCCGCCCCAGCTCCTCCTCCGCGTCCCCCCGCGCCAGCAGCGAGGCCGCCAGCCGGTGCCGGTCACCGCGCAGCGCCCAGCCGCGCACCGCCCGCCCGTAGTGGTGCGCCGCCGCCCCGTGGTCACCGCGCTCGGCCGCCTGCTCACCGAGGTCGTCGTCCAGCTCCGGCGAGCGCACACCGGCCCGGATACGCGCCAGATGGCCCGCCTCCGCGCAGGACCGGGCCTCCGGCCAGTGCTCCAGCGCACGGTAGTGGCGACGCATCATCCGCAGCAGCTCCGCCTCCCGGAGGTGGTCGGCGCGGTGCCGGGCCGCGAGGACGCCCTGCCGCAGCACGAACAGCGCGTCCACGGTGCGGGTGCGCCGCAGCAGATACGCCACCAGGTGGTCCACCACCGGCCCGACCCGCTCGTACCGGCCCTGGTCCACCGCCGCCGCCAGGGCCGCCGCCAGCGCCCCGCGCTCCCGGTCGAACCACGCCTCGTCGGCGGTGGCGGCCCGCTCGCCGTAGTGGGCCATCAGCCGCTCCAGCGCCGCAGCACGCGCCGACTCCGGCTCCTGCGAGGCGAGTTCACCGACATAGAGCTGCAGCAGATCGTGGAAGCGGACCCGGCCCTCGGGGCCGGTGGGACGCAGCAGCTGGGCCCTGACCAGGCGGCGCAGCGCACGGTCGGCCTCCGCCGGTGAGACCCCGGCCAGCGCGGCGGCCGACCCGGCGTCGATCTCGTTGCCCGGGTGCAGCCCCAGACGGCGCAGCATCCGTGCGTCCGGGTCGTCGAGCGCCTGGTACGAGGCCTCGAACGCCTGCCGTACCGGGTCGAGTTCGGCCAGCCGCTCACCGGGCGGGCGTAACGCGGAGAGGATGCGCTGCGCGCTGTCGTCGCCGTCCCGCAGCCGGCCGGCCACCACGTCCAGTGCCAGCGGCAGATGGCCGCAGAGCGCGGCGATCTCGTCCAGCTGCGACGGCGGGACCGGCTCGGTGGCCGCGGCCTCCAGCAGCGCCCGGGAATCCTTCGGACCGAGCGTGTCCAGCCGCAGCACGGCGAAGGAGGCGTGCTCCGGGGCGGTCCGGACGGTGACCAGCAGGCGGTGGCGGCCGTCGGGGGGTATCAGCGGCACGAGGTGCTCGTCCGGCGCGGCGTCGTCGAGCAGGATCAGCAGCGCCTCCTCCGCCTCCCACAGCCGGCTCTTGAACTGGCCGAGCAGCCCGGCCCGGTGCGGCTGGAGCTGGTCGCCGGGGATGCCGAACGCCCGCAGCCAGGTGCCCAGCAGCTCCTCCAGGCTCATCGGCTCCCCGCCGCCGTGCGCCCGGGCGTCCGCGTGGAGCACCCCGCCGGGAAACCACTTGTGCGCCTCGTGCGCGGCGGCCGCCATCAGCGCCGACTTGCCCACCCCGCCCTCGCCGGTGACCGCTATCGCGGTGGGAGCCCCGGCGCGGTCGCCGGGCGCCAGCAGGGCCAGGAGCGCGGCGAGCGGGCCGGAACGGCCGAGCAGGGCGGCGGGCCGGGGCGGCAGCGCGTTCAGGGAGCGGACCGGGGCGGGCGCCGGGTAGATCTGGACGACGCCACCCTGGATCACATCGCGGGCCTGCCCGCCGCTGATCGTGTTGTGGGTGGCCGGAGCCGGCCCCGCCTCGCTCGCGTCCGCCACGCCGTAGTGGATAGCACGAGCGAGCCGGGCCCGTCAGGCCGTTACGGGATCATCTCCGGTCCTTGATCGCCTTGCGGATGGTGCGCATGACCTCCTCCAGCGGGGCGTCCGTACGCGCCACCGCGACCAGCACCTCGCCCTCCCGGGAGACGGACGCCGACGGCTGCTCGCCCGTCGTGCCGCGGCCCGCGCCGATCCCGGCGCCGAAGGTCTCCCGGACGATCTCGAAGGCATGGTCCAGCTGAGCCTCCACGTCACCCTCCGCGCCGGCCCGCAGCCAGCGGCGCAGCACGTGGTTGTGCGCGGTGACCACGGCGGACGCGGCGACCTCCGCCAGCAGCGGGTCGTCATCGCCCTCGCGGTGCGCGCCCTCGTCGAAGTGGCCCAGCAGATAGCGGGTGAACAGCCGCTCGTAACGGGCCACCGAGGCGATCTCGGCCTCGCGGAGGGTGGGCACCTCGCGGGTCAGCCGGTAGCGGGCCACCGACACGGCCGGCGAGGCCGCGTACATCCGCATGACCTCCTTGATGCCGCGGCAGACCGTGTCGAGCGGGTTCTCGTGCGGCGGTGCGGCGTCCAGGACCGCCTCGGCCCGCACCAGGGTGTCGTCGTGGTCCGGGAAGATCGCCTCTTCCTTGGAGCGGAAGTGGCGGAAGAACGTCCGCCGGGCGACGCCCGCGGCGGCCGCGATCTCATCGACCGTCGTCGCCTCGTAGCCCTTGGTCGCGAACAGCTCCATGGCCGCCGCCGACAGTTCGCGGCGCATTTTGAGCCGTTGCGCGGCCGCGCGGCGGGTGCCGGGAGTGCTGCTGTCGGGGGCGTCGGAAGGCTGCGTACGAGCGGGCTGGGACATGTGGGGACGGTACTGCATATTTACCCGGCCTGCGGCATGAGGTGCCACCTCCGCCCTTGTGAGCGGGGGTGGACCGCCGTCCGGCTCCAGCAGTCCACCCCAGCCCGCCCCGTCCGGGCGGGGGCGCCCCCACGGGTCAGCGCCGGGCGTACTCACGGAAGCCGCGGCCCGTCTTGCGTCCGAGGCACCCCGCCGCGACGAGGTGCTCCAGCAGCGGCGCGGGGGCCAGTCCCGGGTCGCGGAATTCGGCGTGCAGGACCTTCTCGATGGCCAGCGAGACATCCAGGCCGACCACGTCGAGGAGCTCGAACGGGCCCATCGGGTAGCCGCCGCCGAGCTTCATCGCCGCGTCGATGTCGTCCAGCGACGCGTAGTGTTCCTGGACCATCTTGATCGCGTTGTTCAGGTACGGGAACAGCAGCGCGTTCACGATGAAACCGGCCCGGTCGCCGCAGTCCACCGGGTGCTTGCGGACCTTGGCGCAGACCTCCCGCACGGTCGCGTGCACCTCGTCGGAGGTCAGGACCGTCCGCACCACCTCGACCAGCTTCATCGCCGGCGCCGGGTTGAAGAAGTGCATCCCGATGACGTCCTGCGGGCGCGAGGTGGCCCGGGCGCAGGCCACGACCGGCAGCGACGAGGTCGTGGTGGCCAGGACCGCGCCCGGCTTGCAGACCTTGTCCAGCGTCCGGAACAGCTCCTGCTTGACGGCCAGGTCCTCGGCCACCGCCTCGACGGCCAGGTCCACCTCCGCGAACGCGTCCAGCGTCCCGGCCGGCGTGATCGCCGCCAGCGCCGCGTCCCGGGCCTCCTCGGTCATCCGGCCCTTCGCCACGGACCGGCCCAGCGACTTGGCGATCCGGTCCTTCGCCTTCTCCGCCTTCTCCGCGCTGCGGGCGGCCAGCACGACCTGGTACCCCGCCTTGGCGAAGACCTCGGCGATCCCGCTCGCCATCGTCCCGGAACCGGCCACACCGACCCGGGTGACCGTACGCCCGGCCGCTGCCTCGCCGCCGGCCGCCGGGCTCTCCGCGTCCGGCACCACGGTGGCCGAGCCCGGCGCCTCGTACGTGTAGAAGCCGCGGCCCGCCTTGCGACCGGTCAGCCCGGCCTCGGCCAGCTGCCCCAGGATCGGGGCCGGGGCGTGCAGCCGGTCCTGGGACTCGGCGTACATCGCTTCCAGGACGGTCCGGGCGGTGTCCACGCCGATCAGGTCGAGCAGCGCCAGCGGGCCCATGGGGAGGCCGCAGCCGAGCCGCATCGCGGCGTCGATGTCCTCACGGGTGGCGTACCGCGACTCGTACATCGCGGCGGCCTGGTTCAGATAGCCGAACAGCAGGCCGTCGGCGACGAAACCGGGCCGGTCACCCACCGCGATCGGGTCCTTGCCCAGGTCGCGGGCGAGCTCGGTGACCGCGGCGACCGCGGTCGGCGCGGTGAGCACCGAGGAGACCACCTCGACCAGCTTCATGGCCGGTGCGGGGTTGAAGAAGTGCAGCCCGAGCACCCGCTCGGGACGCTGCGAATCGGCGGCGAGCCGGGTCACCGACAGTGCGTTGGTGCCGGTGGCCAGCACGGCGTCCGGCCGCACCACGGCGTCCAGTTCGGCGAAGACCTGCCGCTTGAGCTCGTAGTCCTCGGGGACCACCTCGATGACCAGGTCGGCGTCCGCGGCGGCCTGCAGATCGGTGAAGGTGCGGAAACGGGCCAGGACGTCCTGCCGCTCGCGCTCGGTGATCCGCTCGCGGCGCACCGCACGCGCCGTGGCGGCCTCCAGCGCGGCGACGGCGTGCCGGGCCGCGGCCTCGTCGGTGTCGATGCCGATGACCTCGCGGCCGGCCCGGGCGAGCACCTCGGCGATGCCGGTGCCCATCGTGCCGAGGCCGACGACGGCCACGGTGGAGAGGGACAGTGGGGAAATGTCGGGGGCGAGATCAGGGGTGGACGAAGGGCCCATCGCGAACTCCTGAGGGTGTTCCCCTGAAGGGCAGGGGAGAAGTGACGACTGAAGGGGGGCCGCGCGGACGCGAGGGGCAGCGGATACGCGGCGGCCGGAGCGCGGCGGGGCCGCACCGGCCGCAGCGCTGCTGGCAGCGCCGGCGGTGTGGGAGCTGCGGCGGGGCCCTGTCCCGGGGCCGTGCCGTGCTCTGTATCGAGGTCGTGCTGTTGCGGTGCCGAACCGACTTCACTCTGTGGCGGCTGCGTCACCAGGCCGCCCGAACAGGGGTGCTGCTCGTTCCAGCAGGTTAACCGGTGGGTAACCGCAGCGCCAGGGGTAGGGCGGGTCATTAGTCTGTGGTGCAGGCCACGTCTCGGCAACCGGGGCGCCCCGGCGGGAGGGAAGCGGCAAATGGAAGACGAATTCCACGAGTTGACGGACCGGGTGCGGGCCGAACTCCGCTCCCCACAGGATCTGGTCGCCTACGAGCGCCTGCTGGGGCTCGCCCGCAAGAACACCCCCGCCGGGCGGGAAGAACTCGCCCGGATGCTGGTCGCCGTCGAACGCCCCCTGTGGGCCCGCGAGATCGCCGCCTTCATCCTCGGCTGCGCCGGCGACAAACGTGCCTTCGAGACGCTCGTACTGCTGCTGAACTACCGCGATCCGGTGCGCTGCGCCACCGCGGCCCACGCCCTGAGCCGGCTCGGCGACCCACGCACCGCCCGCGCCGCGGCCGCCCTCGCCACCAACCCGCTGCGCACCGCGTACGCCCTGCACCCGGTCCGGCTCCTCGCCGAGCTGCGCGCACCGCAGTCCGTGCCGGCGCTGATCGCCACCCTGGAGCGGCTGCTGACCCCGCACAACCCCTACTGGCGGGTGGCCCTCGCCTGCGTCGAGGGCCTGGGCGCCCTGGGCGACCGCCGCGCCGTACCCGCCCTCACCGCCGCTACCGCCCACCCCCGCCTGGCCGCCGCCGCGGCGGCCTCACTGGCCCGGCTGGGGGTCCATGAGCCGCCGGGGGACGAGGGGCGGGGCGACGGGGGCGGGGCCGGGGACCCGGCCAAGGAGGGCCCAGCAGCCGCGAAGGAGCGCCCAGGGGGCTGAAGCGGTCAGCCGGAGATCATGGAATGTCCTACGTGGTGTCCTGAGAACGCGGCGTGGGGTCCGGAGACGACGGTGTGGGGTCCTGAGAACCCGGCGTGGGGTCCGGGGAAGACGACTTGCGGCCCGGAGAACAGGGGGTGAGCGGACGCCAGTAGCGCAGCTCGGGGACGTTGCTGCCGCCCACCTTGTACGTCTCCTCCGCCCCGTCGGGTACGAAGCCGGCGCGCTCGTAGAACCGCTGGGCGCGGGTGTTGCCGCGCACCACCCACAAATACAGCGCGCGGTATCCGCTCTGCCGTGCCCGTTCCGTGCCCGCGGCCATCAGGGCCCGCCCGACGCCGGTGCCGATCCGCTCGGGCGCGACGTACAGCGCGAACAGCTCACCCGCGGTCGGGCGCGGGTCGGGCAACTCCTCGGCGCCCGGGGCCACATCGGGGTCCCGGGCCGGGCCGACCGAGGCCCAGCCGACCACCTCACCGGCCGACTCCGCCACCAGGTCGACCACGTCCGGCGAGCGCCGCCCGAACCACGACCGCCGCCGCTCGGCGTCCGCCGCCACGCTCATCCCGTCCAGATACGTCTGCGGCATCAGCCCGCGGTAGGCCGCCTGCCAACCGCGGACCCGGACCGCCGAGACCGCCTCGATGTCGGCCTCGCCCATTTCCCGTATCCGGAGCGGTCCTACGGGCCTCCTGCCCCTGCCCCTGTCCGCGTCCCTCTCCCTGCCCCTGTGCCGGTCGCTCTCCCTGTCCGTGTCCATGAGGGAGACGGTAGGGGTCCGGTCAAGGGGGCTTTCGGAGTTTCCGCAGCTGTGCGCTTGACCTTGCCCCTGGGGGCAGGGTTCGAGACTCCCGGCATGGCACACAGCGCGACCACGCACACGACGCACACCGACCGCACCACGGAAACCCCGCCGGGCAGGGTGGTGATCATCACCGGCGCCGGTACGGGGATCGGGCGGGCCGCCGCCCGGGCCTTCGCGGCGGAGGGCGCCCGGGTGCTGGCGGTGGGCCGCCGGGCCGAGCCGCTGGCGGAGACGGCGCCGGACGCCGAGGGGGACGGCGAGATCGTCCCGTACCTCGCCGACATCACCGCGGACGACGCCCCCGCGCACCTCGTCCGCCATGCGATCGAGACCTACGGCCGGCTGGACGTACTGGTCAACAACGCCGCCATAGTGGGCACCGGGGCACTCGGCAGCTTCACCAAGGAGGGGATGGGGGCGCAACTGGCGACGAACCTCGTCGCGCCCGTACTGCTGACGCAGGAAGCGGTGCCCCATCTGGAGCGGACCGGCGGGGTGGTGGTCAACATCAGCACCTCGATCGGCCAGCGCGGCTGGCCCGGCAACGCGGTCTACGCCGCGACCAAGACGGGGCTCGAACTGCTCACCCGCAGCTGGGCGGTGGAGCTCGCACCGCGCGGGGTGCGGGTGGTGGCGGTCGCCCCGGGCGCGATCGAGACCCCGATCGCGCTCCACCAGGGCCTGTCCGAGGAGCAGCGGGCGGCGCACCGGGCGTGGCAGATCGCGCACACCCCGATGGGGCGGATCGGCCGCCCCGAGGAGGTGGCCTGGGCCATCACCCACCTGGCCGCCCCGTCCGCCTCGTTCGTCACGGGGGTGATCCTCCCGGTCGACGGCGGAGCGGTGGTCGGCTGAGCCCACCTCGCCCCCTGCTTCGGGGCCCGACCCGTCCCGGATCCGTGGCCGCGTCACCACCGCACTCGTGTCCGTGCTGGAATCGACTGCGAAGTGTGCGGAGTGGGAGTCGAGGTCGGAGCCGAGGGAGGGGGCGACCCGTGCGGATCGGGGAGTTGGCGGAGGTCACGGGGGCGACGCCGCGGGCGTTGCGGAACTACGAGCGGGAGGGGCTGATCGCCTCCGTCCGGGAGGCGAACGGCTATCGGGTCTACGACGCCCGCGCGGTCGTACGGGTGTGCAACATCCGCCACTTGCTGGCGGCCGGGCTCACGCTCGCCGACGTCCGCTGTTTCACCTCCTGCCTGGACGGCGACATGACCACCGCTCCGCCGTCCGCAGAGGGGCTGCGGATCGCCCGTGAGCGGCTCGCCGTCATCGACGAGCGGATCGCCGCCCAGACCGAGGCCCGCGACCGCCTGGCGCGGGCCCTGGAGGCCGTCCCGGCCGCCTCTGCGTAAGTGGCCGGCCGGCTGGCTCAGATGAGGGTCAGCTGGGTCGGCCCTGGGGTGGTGGGCGTGGTCGTGTGCGTAGGTGTGGGTGTGGGGGCAGACGTGGAATCGGCCGCAGGGGTGGAATTCCCGGCGTCCCCGGAGGGCGGGCGGATGCGGCGGGCCTCCCCGGAGCGGGCGGGGCCGATGCCGTATTCGGCGGCGAGTTCGTGGACCTGGCGGGTGATCCGGCGCTGGTACCACGTGGGCGCGTAGGCGCCGTCCGCGTACATCGTCGCGTAGCGCCGTACGAGATGCGGATGGTGGCGGTCCAGCCAGGACAGGAACCACTCGCGGGCGCCGGGGCGCAGGTGCAGGACCAGCGGCGTGACGGATCCCGCGCCGGCCTCCGCGATGGCGCGGACCGTGCCGCGCAGCTGCTCCGGTGCGTCGCCGAGGAACGGGATGACGGGCGCCATGAGCACACCGCAGGGAATGCCGTGCGCGGTGAGGGTGCGCACCACGTCCAGCCGGCGTTCGGGGGCGGGCGTGCCGGGCTCAACCGTGCGCCACAGCTCGTGGTCCAGGAAGCCGACGGAGACCGAGATGCCGACGTCGGTGATCTCGGCGGCCTGCCGCAGTAGTTCCAGGTCGCGCAGGATGAGCGTGCCCTTGGTGAGGATCGAGAACGGGTTGGCGTGATCGCGCAGCGCCGTGAGGATGCCGGGCATGAGGCGGTAGCGGCCCTCCGCGCGCTGGTAGCAGTCGACGTTGGTGCCCATCGCGATGTGGTCGCCGCGCCAGCGGCGCCCGGCCAGTTCGCGGCGCAGTAGTTCCGGGGCGTTGACCTTCACCACTATCTGGCTGTCGAAGTCGAGGCCGGTGTCCAGGTCCAGATAGCTGTGGGTCTTGCGCGCGAAACAGTAGACGCAGGCGTGGCTGCAGCCTCGGTAGGGGTTGACCGTCCATTCGAACGGCATCCGGGAGGCGCCCGGGACGCGGTTGACGAGGGAACTGGCGCGCACCTCGTGGAACGTGATCCCGCGGAATTCGGGGGTGTCGAACGTCCGGCTGACCACGTCCGCACCGAAGAGTGCGGCCGGGCCGTCACCCAGGTTGTCCCAGCGCATCGGGCCTCCTTCTGCATGCTGCATGCCGTCGAGCCCCCCGGGCGCCATAATAGAACACGTGTTCCCATCGCGTTCTCCTC
Organism: Streptomyces sp. NPDC048197; assembly: GCF_043202395.1. Taxonomy (NCBI): domain Bacteria; kingdom Bacillati; phylum Actinomycetota; class Actinomycetes; order Kitasatosporales; family Streptomycetaceae; genus Streptomyces; species Streptomyces sp. NPDC048197. The sequence continues at coordinate 213,478 of NZ_JBIDAJ010000010.1, read as the reverse complement.
TCGTCCGGCGGGTCGGGTCCGGGGCGGATTTTGGGCGTGCACCCCAGTGGTGGTTGGCTTGGCGGCGCATCGCAGGACCGGCAGCCGACTACTGGAGGAAGACACACATGGGTCAGGTCGAGGCCACCACGCAGCGCGAGATCGCGGCGGACCCGGAGGACGTGTTCGACGCGCTCGCCGACTACAGCGGCACGCGCCGGCAGCTGCTGCCCGAGCACTTCTCGGAGTACGAGGTCCGCGAGGGCGGCGACGGCAAGGGCACCCTCGTCCACTGGAAGCTCCAGGCCACGAGCAAGCGGGTGCGCGACTGTCTGCTGGAGGTCGACGAGCCCACCGACGGGCAGCTCGTGGAGAAGGACCGCAACTCCTCCATGGTGACCACCTGGGTCGTCACGCCGGCCGGTGAGAAGCGCGCCCGGGTCGTCGTCACGACCACCTGGCAGGGCGCGGGCGGTATCGGCGGCTTCTTCGAGCGGACCTTCGCCCCCAAGGGTCTCGGCCGGATCTACGACACCATCCTCGCCAACCTCGCCGCGCACATGGAGAAGTGAGCGGACGTCATACGTCATCTCCGTGTCGCGCATCCCCTGCCGCGCATCCCTGTGTCGCAGGTCCCCTGTGTGTCATGCGCGCACAGCTCGCTGCCGGCGTCGGGTGCTTTCCGCGCTGAGCGCGGACGTCACATGCGTCACCCTGGGCGCGTTGCGTCACGCTCACCGGTTCGGGTGGTTTCGGCCGCGCCGAGGTGCCCCGGCCGTGGGACCCGTTCCGTGCGGAAAGCCCTGATGGGAGCCCAAGGGGCCTGCCCGACAAGGCACTTGACATCCCTTCCGGCCGCGCCTGACCCCTTTCGTCGCGCTTGAACGCTGTTGTCGCCCAATGCGAGAAATTGGGCGGCAACAGGCGTGACGAGGGGAGCAGCACGTGGGCGGGACCACCCTGAGCGACCCGGCCGGGCGGACCGGCCCACCGGCACCGGGCACGGCCACGGCACCGCCCGCCGGGGACCGGCCCGGTGCACCGGACGGCGGCGCCGCGCCGGTGCCGCTCGGCCCCCGCCGGGCCCGTCCGGTCTTCGCCGGCCTGCTGTTGGCCCTGCTGCTCGCGGCCCTCGGCCAGACCATCGTCGCCACCGCACTCCCGGAGATCGTCGGTGAGCTGCACGGCCGGGGCGCGGCGTCCTGGGTGGTGACGTCCTACCTCCTCGCCTCCGCCCTCGGCCTGCCCCTCCACGGCAGACTCGGCGACCTCTTCGGCCGCAAACCGGTCCTCCTCCTCGCCCTCCTGGTCTTCACCGCCGGCTCGGCGCTGGCCGGCCGGTCGCACACCATGGACGAACTGGTCGCCTTCCGGGCCGTCCAGGGCGTCGGCGGCGGCGGACTGCTGATCGGCGTCCATGCCCTCGTCGCCGACGTCGTACCGCCCCGGGCCCGTGGCCGCTCCCTGGGACTGATCGGCGCCATCTTCGGCCTCGCGGTCGCGGCCGGACCGCTGATCGGCGGCCTCTGTGCCGACCACGCCTCCTGGCGCTGGTGTCTCTACCTCAACGTCCCGTTCGGTGCCCTGACGTTCCTCGTCATCGCCTTCGCCCTGAAGCTGCCCCGGCCGCCCCGGCCGCCCCGCCGGCCCAGGCCTGACCTCGCCGGCGCCCTGCTGCTCGCCGCGTTCTCCACCTGCCTTGCGCTGCTGACGAATTGGGCCGGCACGGAGTACTCCTGGAACTCGCGGGTCGTCCTCGGGCTGGCGGCCGGAGCGCTCGGCAGCGCGCTGCTCTTCCTCGCCGTCGAGCACTTCGCCGCCGAACCGATCGTCCCGCTGCGGCTGTTCCGCGACTCCCTCTTCACCCGCACCGGCCTGATCGGCGCCGCCGTCGCCATCGCCCTCTTCGGCGCCGCCGGCTATGCGCCGACCTTCCTGCAGGGGGCCGACGGCGCCTCGGCCACCGGGTCCGGCCTGCTGATGCTGCCGCTGATGGGCGGCACCGTCCTCGCGTACGTCGTCTCCGGCCGGCTCATCGGCCGCACCGGCCACCCCAAGGTCTTCGCCGTGCTGGGCTGTGCGCTGGCCGCCGGCGGGATGTGGCTGCTGACGCGGACGGCGCCGGGCACCCCCAGGGAGACCTCCAGCCTCTTGGCGGCCGTCCTGGGCCTGGGCCTCGGCCTCGTGCTGCCGGTGCTGGTGCTCGCCGCCCGGAACTCCGTACGCGCCCGCGACCTCGCCACCGCGACCAGCACCCACCACTGTTTCCGGCACCTCGGCGGCAGCGTCGGCGTGACCCTCTTCGGCATCCTCTTCGCCGACCGGCCGGCCCGCCGGCTCGCCGGCCGGCTGCCGGAAGCGCGTCGGCTGCCCCATCCGGAGTCGATCCCCCCGCAACTGCTGCGTGCGCTGCCCGCCTCCCTGCGCGACGGCTCCGTCGCCGCCTACGCCCACGCCATGCCGAGGGTCTTCTTCTTCCTCGTGCCGGTGCTCGTCCTGGGCCTCGTGCTCGCCTTCTTCCTGAAAGAGAAAACACTGGTGTCCCACGCCTCTCACGCCCCGCAGACCTCCCCGACCCCGGACCGGCCCACCACCTACGGCGATCCGACCGAACCGGCAGGACCTGCCGGGCCTTCCGTACCCGCCGAACCGACCGGACAGACCGTGCCGACCGCCGTGCCGCAGGCCCGTTCCGCCGCGGACCCGGAGACCCTCAACCCGACGTTCCCCGGGAGTGGTTACCGCCGTGGTTCCCGTCTCTCCGGTGGCGGGCATCAGGGCATCCCGGTGTGCGGGGCGGTACGGCACCACGACGGCTCCATCGTGCCGCGGGCCGCGCTCACCCTCATCGACGTCACCGGCCGGCAGATCGGCCGCGGCGCCTCCGGCGAGGACGGGCGGTACGCCCTGAGCACCCCCGGCCCCGGCTCCTACGTGCTGATCGCGGCCGCCGGCGGCCACCAACCGCAGGCCGTGACCGTGACCGTCGGCGAACGGCCGGTCGAACTGGACGTGGTCCTCGGCGGCGCCGGGCGGCTGGCCGGCACCGTCACCACCGCGGACGGCACCCCCGTACGCGATGCCATGGTCACCCTCACCGATGTGCGCGGCGAGGTCGTCGCGACCACCCGCAGCGGACGCGAAGGCGCTTACGTGATCGGTGAGTTGGTGGCCGGCGAGTACACCCTCGCCTCCAGCGCACCGGCGTACCGGCCGGCCGCGCTGCCGGTCACCGTCCAGGCGTCGCGGGAGACCCGCCAGGACATCGAACTCGCCGGTGGTGCCGTGCTGCGCGGGACCGTACGGGCCGGTGGCGGGCGCCCCGTCGAGGACGCCCGGGTCACCCTGCTGGACGTCGCGGGCAATGTCGTCGACACCGCCGTCACCGGGCCCGACGGGCTGTTCCGCTTCGTGGACCTCGCGGCCGGCGAGTACACCGTGGTCGCCGCCGGATATCCGCCGGTGGCCACCGTCCTCCAGGTGGCCGGCGGCGGCCGCACCGAACGCGACCTCCAGCTCGGACACGAGGACTGACCGCGCGCCAAGGGGCGGGGGCCGGGGGCCCGTTGTGCGGGCATACCACCTGTTCGGCCTCTTGGGGAAATGCCGCCCACCGCATCAGCCCGCGGCCGTAGCGTGGTGGCGGTGAGGCATGATCGGGGTACGAGAAAGCAACCGCCCATGGAGCGCGGTCCGTCGGACGCCGCCGGCCGGCCCGGTACGGCGACCCGGGTGGCCGAGCCGCGTCGCGCACTGCCGGGACGGATTCCGCTTGCGGTCGTGGTGGTGGCCGCGGACGGCCGGATCTCCCACTGGAGCAGCGGCGCCCGCCGGCTCTTCGGGCCCGGCCGTGCGGAGGCGGTGGGCACCCCCGCGCTCGACCTGATGCCGGTCACGGGTGCCCTCGGCGACAGCGGTGCGCAGGGGTGCGACGGGCCCGGCGGTCTGCCCGCCTCGTCGGGAGGTCCGACGTCCTACCCCACCGCGGGTCGGGCCCGGATGGCGACCGGCGGGGCGGGTCCCGTGGACCTGCTGTGGTGGGCGTACCCGCTCGCCGCCCCTGGCCCCGGGCCGACTCTCGTCCTCGCCGCGGATGCCGCCCTGTTGCCCGACGGCCCGTGCGGGCCGGGCGGGCAAAGCGGGCCGGGCGCCGGAGATGAGCGTTGGATGCCCGGTTTCGCCCGGCACACCGACGCCGAATCGACCGACACCGAATCGACCGACACCGAATCGACCGACACCGACTCGACCGACGCCGACTCAATCGACACTGACTCGACCGCCACCGATCTCCCCGCCACCGATTTCCCCGAGGCCGATCTCCCCGGCGCCGCTGAACTGGCCCGCCGGCTCCCCGGGTTCCTGCCGGACCTGAGTCCCGGCCTGAGCGCCCGGATCGTCGCGCAGGTGCTGGAGCTGGGCTGTCCGGTGCTGGAGATCAGCCGCCGGGACGGCCTGCCCACCGAGCTCGCCTAGGCAGGTGCCGTGGCCGCCCGCGGGCGGCCGGCTCAGCGCTGCAGGTCGCGGTGGATGACGCGGGCGGCGCCCTCGACCGTGGCGACCCCGTAGTCCATGGTCGCGTTGCCGGTGGAGAGGACGGCCATGCCGTAGTCGTGGCCGTGGCCGGTGAAGGTACCGACGCTGTTGATCCGCCAGCCGCCGGTGTCCCGCGGCAGCCAGCCGTTCTTGACGTGGACGGTCGCGGTGGCCGGGGCGCCGGCCGGTACGCCCCAGCGCTGGTCGGCCGCGACCCGGTGCATCAGGTCGAGTGCGTAGCCCCGGGAGGCCGGGCCGAGCACCGCCCCGTCCGTGGTGAGCAGCTGCATCAGGGTGAGCTGGTCGGCGGCGGTGACTTGGGTGAGGCCCCAGGACGCGCCGTGGCCCGGCACGGTGTCCTGCATACCGGCGAGGTCCAGGAAGCGCTGGACGCCGGCCGGGCCGATCTGGTGCCACAGGGCGTTGGTCGCGTCGTTGTCCGACTTGGTGATCATGGCGGTGGTCAGCTTGACCTCGTGCTTGGTCAGCTTCCGGTGCGCCTCCTCGGCCTGCCGCAGCAGTGCACCGAGCACGGTGACCTTCACCACGCTCGCCGAGTCGAAGTGGGTGCCGGGCTTGAAGGCACAGCGGGTGCCGGTGCTGCGGTCGTAGAAGGCCAGTGCCGAGGCGCTCCGCCGGCCGTGCAGGGCGTCGGCGATGTCGTGGGACAGGGCCGGGGCCAGGCCGGGCTTCTTGGAGCTGCAGACGACCTTGGCGCCGGCCACCGGGGCGCTGGCGGTGCCGGCCGCGGCCGGGGTCGCCGAGCTGAGCACCGTGAGCAGTGATCCGGCGGCCACCAGCGCGGCCAGTCCGCGGCGCGTGCCGGTTGCGAGGCGTCGTCCGTGGAGGCGTGATCCGTGCATGGGGGTGGTTCCTGTCCCGCTGTATCGGGGCCCCGCCGGTGGCGGGTCGGCCCTGGGGTGACCGGAGGCGGTCGGGCCGGCGCAGCCGCGTGCGGCGGCGGTGCGCCCTTCATGGGTCACGGTGACGATACGGGGCAGGTCGGAGGGCACCCCGGGAATCTGGGGTGCTATGTCCGGATTTGGGAAGTGTGGCGCGGGTGTGAGATTCGCCAAATGGGGACGGACGGGGCGGGCCGGGCAGATCGGATGGAGGGAAGGGTGAAGGGAAGGGCGAAGGGAAGGGGTGCGGGGTGGGTGGCGCGGCGTCCCGGGGCGTGCCTCTAGGGGCGCGGCACCGGTTGGCGGAGGCGGCTGGGGCGTGACCGGCGGGACGCGGCGGTCCGTCGGCGGTGGGCGCCCGCCATCAGCCGGCGGCCGCGCAGGGCCAGCTCGATCTCGAAGCGGGTCCGCGGATCGCGCAGCCGGGCGCCGAAGAGCTTCTCCAGCTGGCGCATCCGGTACCGCACGGTCTGCGGATGGATGCTGAGCGCCTTGGCCACCTCCGGCGCGCCCATCCCGCCCAGCCAGGCCAGCAGCGTCGCCTCCAGGCGCGCGCACCGCTCCGGTGACAGGCCCGCGAGCGGCCGGAGCCGGCGGGCGATGAGGGTGCGGGTGAGCGACTCGTCCTGGAGGAGCAGCAGGCTGGAGAGGTGGTCGTCGACGAACGCCACGCCCGCGGCGGGGCCGTCGCACCGGGCGGCCAGGTCCAGCAGGCGGGAGGCGGCACGGACCGAGGCGGCGGCGTCCTGCGGCGGCACCGCATGGCCGACCGCGGCGGCGCGGTGCCGCAGGATGCCCTTCAGTCGGGCCCGTCCCTCCTCGCCCTCGGCGAGCGCGCCGGGGATCAGCAGCCCCGGCGCCTCGTCCGGCAGGCTGACCAGGCAGTCGCCGAGCGCCGCAGCGACGAGGTGGAGGTCGGTGGCGGTCGCCAGCCGGACCGCCCGCACGGTGGCCGGCAGCGGCCGGCCGGCCCGCAGGACGTCCGCGATCAGCCGGGTGACCTGCGCCCCGTCGTTCCGCTCCAGGAATTCCCGGAAGCCTGGATTGCGTTCGCAAAGGGAGTGGATGACCAGTTCGGTGAGGGCGGCCAGTTGCTCGTCACCACCGTCGGCCTGCGGGTCGCCGGGTTGTACTAACGGGCTGGCGTTGCGTGCTGTGCTCATGATTCTGCCTCTGTCTCCTCATGTGGGAGGCCGGTCCGGGACGTTCTATCCCACCGGGCTGGGGGCGTCGGCGGCTGACAGAAGTCCGTCGGAACTCCATCGGAATTCTGGCGGATGCCCTTCCGCTTTGCGACAGAAACTGTGTGGAATACGGTGCCACACGAGCGTGTCCGCGTCACCTGCCGGCGCTGCGAGGGCTCACGGTGTTGCGGCCAACTCGGTGCTCCTGGAGGGTTCCGGACGAGGTGTCATGCCCTGTCGGGCGCGTTCGGCGCCTCGAAAACGTTGTGAACGAGTGATGTCCAAAATCGTGCATACCGCCTGCCGCCTGCGATAGGACTGGTGACCGTGAAGATCCTCATCTCTGCCGACATGGAGGGCGCCACCGGCGTGACCTGGCCGGCGGACGTGCTGCCGGGCAAGCCGCAGTGGGAACGCTGCCGCCACCTGTTCACCTCCGACGTCAACGCGGCGATCGCCGGATTCTTCGACGGCGGGGCCGATGAGGTGCTCGTCAACGAGGCCCACTGGTCGATGCGCAACCTCCTGCTGGAGAAGCTCGACGAACGGGCGCAGATGCTCACCGGCCGGCACAAGTCGCTCAGCATGGTCGAGGGCGTGCAGCACGGCGACGTCGACGGCATCGCCTTCGTCGGCTACCACACCGGCGCGGGCACCGAGGGCGTCCTCGCCCACACCTACCTCGCCAACACCCTCACCGGCGTCTGGGTCGACGGCACCCGCGCCAGCGAGGGCTACCTCAACTCCCTCGTGGTCGCCGAGTACGGCGTGCCCGTCGTCCTGGTCACCGGAGACGACCGCACCTGCCAGGACGCCCAGGGATACGCCCCCGAGGCGCCCGCCGTCGCGGTCAAGGACTACGTCTCGCGCTACGCCGCGGTCTGCCGGCCACCGGCCCGTACGGCCGCTGACATCCGGGCCGCGGCCGCCAAGGCCACGGCACTGGCGGTCCGTCACGAAGCGGCGCACCGGGGCCCGTTCCACGTCGAGTTGGAGTTCGACGCGGAGCATCTGGTGGGTGCCGCCACCTGTGTGCCCGGCGTGGAGCGCAGCGCAGAGCGCCGGGTCGCGTATACCAGTCGGAACATGTACGAAGCCATCCGGTGCTTCAAGGCGGTCACCACCGTCGTGTCGTCCGCCGTGGAGGAAGAATATGGCTGAGAAGAACGTGCAAGAGGGCGCCGCGGGCCACGGGGCCGGGGTGGACCGGCAGGCGCTGGACGAGGTGGTGCGGTTCACCTCCGACCTGATCCGGATCGACACCGGCAACGCCGGCGACGGCACCTGCCGGGAGCGCCCGGCCGCCGAGTACGTCGCCGAGCGACTGGCCGACGCCGGCATCGAACCGACCCTGCTGGAACGCACCCGGGGCCGCACCAACGTCGTCGCCCGCATCGAGGGCACCGACCCCGCGGCCGACGCCCTGCTGGTCCACGGCCATCTCGACGTGGTCCCCGCCGAACCCGCCGACTGGACCGTGCACCCGTTCTCCGGCGAGGTCGTCGACGACGTGGTCTGGGGCCGCGGCGCCATCGACATGAAGAACATGGACGCGATGGTGCTCGCCGCCGTACGGCACTGGGCGCGCACCGGCGTCCGGCCGCGCCGCGACATCGTGCTGGCCTTCACCGCCGACGAGGAGGCCAGCGCCGAGGACGGCTCGGGCTTCCTCGCCGACCGGCACGCCCCGCTGTTCGCCGGCTGCACCGAAGGCATCAGCGAATCCGGGGCGTTCACCTTCCACGCCGGCGGCGGGATGCAGCTGTACCCGATCGCGGCGGGGGAGCGCGGCACCGCCTGGCTCAGGCTGACCGCCCGGGGCCGGGCCGGACACGGCTCGAAGGTCAACCACGACAACGCGGTCAGCCGGCTGGCCGGCGCGGTGGCCCGGATCGGCGAGCACGAATGGCCGGTCCGGCTCACCCCGACCGTCCGGGCCGCCCTGCGCGAACTGGCCGCACTGCACCGCCTGGACGTGAACGTCGACGCCCCGGACTGCGATGTCGACGCACTCCTCGGCAAGCTCGGCCCGTCCGCCAAGCTCGTCGAACCGACCGTCCGCAACAGCGCCAACCCCACGATGCTGTCCGCCGGTTACAAGATCAACGTGATCCCCGGCTCCGCCGTGGCCCATGTGGACGGCCGGGTCGTCCCCGGTGGCGAGGCGGAGTTCCGCACCACCCTGGACGAGCTGACCGGCCCCGAGGTGGACTGGGAGTACCACCACCGCGAGGTCGCCCTGCAGGCCCCGGTGGACACGCCGACGTACGCCGCGATGCGGGCCGCCGTCGAGCGCTTCGACCCGGACGGCCACGTCGTCCCGTACTGCATGTCCGGCGGCACGGACGCCAAGCAGTTCTCCCGGCTGGGCATCACCGGTTACGGTTTCTCGCCGCTGAAGCTCCCCGAGGGCTTCGACTACCAGGCGCTCTTCCACGGCGTGGACGAGCGCGTACCGGTCGGGGGACTGCACTTCGGTGTCCGGGTCCTCGACCACTTCCTGCGCGCGGCCTGACCGGCCCGCGCCCCGCCCGACCGGTGGAGGAGAGGATCCGCACCATGGTGACCACGGCCCCTTACGGCAGCTGGACGTCCCCGGTAGATGCCCGGACGGTCGCCGCGCACGACGGCCGGCCGGCCTTCGTCGGCGTGGTCGGCGACGAGGTGTGGTGGACCGAGCCGCGCCCCGCCGAGGGCGGCCGCCGGGCGCTGGTCCGCCGGCGGCCGGACGGCACCGAGCACACGGTGCTGCCCGCGCCGTGGAACGTCCGCAGCCGGGTGCTGGAGTACGGCGGCCTGCCCTGGGCCGGTACCGTCACCGAGCGCGGACCGCTGATCGTCTTCTGCGACTTCGCCGACCAGCGGCTGTACGCCTTCGAACCGGACAGCGGCCGGGAGCCCCGCCCGCTCACCCCGCTGTCCGGAGTGGGGGACGGGCTGCGCTGGGTCGATCCGGTGCTGCGGCCGGAGCTGGGCGAGGTGTGGTGCGTCCTGGAGGAGTTCACCGGCGAGCGGCCGACGGACGTGCGGCGGGTGATCGCGGCCGTCCCGCTCGACGGCTCGGCGGCCGGACACCGGCAGTCCGTACGGGAGTTGAGCGACGACACCCACCGGTTCGTGACCGGTCCGCGGATCTCCCCGGACGGCGGCCGGGCGGCCTGGCTCGCCTGGGACCACCCCCAGATGCCCTGGGACGGCACGCTGGTGATGCTCGCCGAGGTCACCGGCAAGGGCGAGTTCACCGCCGTCCGGCCGCTGGCCGGCGACCTCGGCCCGACCGCTCCGGGCGGCGGCGCGACCGGCGAGTCCGTGGTGCAGATCGAATGGGACGCCGACGGCTCGCTGCTGTTCGTCTCGGACCCCGGCGGCTGGTGGGAGCTCCGGCGCCTCCACCCCGGTGCGGAGGGTGCCGGCGCGGTGCCGAGCCGCGGCCTGTGCCCCGCCCGGCAGGAGGAGTTCGGTGGCCCGCTGTGGAACGTCGGCGAGCGCTGGTTCCTGCCGCTGGAGAACGGCACCGTCGCGGTGCTGCACGGCCGCGGCGCCATGACCCTGGGCATCCTCGACCCGGTCAGCGGCGACCTCGTCGACGCCGCCGGACCCTGGACGGAGTGGACGCCCACGCTCGCCGCGCACGGCAGCCGGGTGGTCGGCATCGCGGCCGGCCCGGACCGCTCGTACGAGGTCGTCGAGCTGGACACCTGCACCGGGCGCGCCCGGGCTATCGCCTGCCGGCACACCGACGCCGTGGACCCGGCCTACTACTCCCGGCCACGGCACCGCACCTTCACCGGCCCCGGCGGCCGGGACGTGCACGCCCACATCCATCCCCCGCACAACCCCCAACACGCCCCGCCGGACGGCGAGTTGCCGCCTTACGTGATCTGGGCGCACGGCGGCCCCACCAGCCGCGCGCCGCTGGTGCTCGACCTGGAGATCGCCTACTTCACCTCCCGCGGCATCGGCGTCGCCCAGGTCAACTACGGCGGCTCGACCGGCTACGGCCGCGCCTACCGCGAGCGGCTGCGCGGCCAGTGGGGCGTGGTGGACGTGGCGGACTGCGCGGCGGTCGCCCGGGCGCTGGCCGAGGAGGGCACCGCCGACCCCGCCCGGCTCGCCATCCGCGGCGGCAGCGCCGGCGGCTGGACCACCGCCGCCTCGCTGACCTCCACCGACCTCTATGCCTGCGGCACCATCAGCTACCCCGTCCTGGACCTCACCGACTGGGCGAACGGCGGGACCCATGACTTTGAATCCCGTTACCTGGAGGGGCTGGTGGGCCCGCTCGCCGAGGTCCCCGACCGCTACCGAGAGCGCTCGCCGCTGCACCGCGCGGACCGGATCACCGCACCGTTCCTGCTGCTCCAGGGGCTGGACGACGTGATCTGCCCGCCCGCGCAGTGCGAGCGCTTCCTCGCCGAGGTGGCCGGCCGCGGGGTACCCCACGCCTACCTGGCCTTTCCCGGCGAGGGACACGGCTTCCGCCGCGCGGAGACCCTGGTCCGCACCCTGGAGGCGGAACTCGCCCTCTACGCCCGGACGTTCGGCTTCCCGCGCGACGAGGTCCCGCCGCTGGAATTCCGCGAGTGACCGGTGGTGACCGGTGGCCGCGTCGGCCGTAGGCCCAACCATGCCCAACTGGCCCGGCTGCGGCGGACGGTGGCGAACTGACGTCCCCACGGGAAACGGTGTCCGGAGCGTTGACACGACATTACTCGTGTCACAACATGAACGCGCCGCTACCGACTGGTTGGTACGCCGTGTCCCCGTTGGAGGTCCTGGTGCCCCGCGAGTCCCGAGCCGGGTTCCGTCCGCTGCTCCGCACGTCCCTCGCCCTGCTGGCCGGCACCACCCTCGCCGCGCCCCTCGCCCTGACCGGTCCCTCGGCCGCGGCCGCCGGGCCGTACACCGTCACCGCGCTGAAGGTCACCGTCCGTGCCGGTGGCCGCAGTTGCACCGTCGACACCGACGTCTACCGCCCGTCCGGCGTGGACGCGGCCCACCCCGCGCCCGCCGTGCTGACCACCAACGGCTTCGGCGGCAGCAAGGCGGACGGCTCCACCGACGCCCTCGCCAAGGCGTTCGCCGCCCGCGGCTATGTGGCGCTGGCCTACTCCGGCCTCGGCTTCGGCCGGACCGGCTGCCCGATCTCCCTGGACGACCCCCGGATCGACGGCCGGGCGGCCGGTCAACTCGTCGATCTGCTGGCCGGATCGCGGACCGCCGACAACGGCACCCGCCTCGACTACGTCGCCAAGGACGGCCGGGGCGATCCGCGGGTCGGCATGATCGGCGGGTCCTACGGCGGGGCGATCCAGCTGGCGACGGCCGCCGTCGACCACCGGGTGGACGCCCTGGTCCCGCTGATCACCTGGAACGACCTGTCCTACTCCCTCGACCCCAACAACGCCGGCCGCCGGCGGGGCGCCGGCGGAACGGTGCCGGGCGCCTACAAATGGCAGTGGACCAACGGGTTCTTCCTGATCGGTGAGGCGCAGGGGCTGCTGCACCCCGGCATCGACCCGTCGCGGACCGGCGGCGCGGGCTGTCTGCACTTCGTCGCGCCGGCCTGCGCAACCAAGCGGCTGCTGGACTCCGGGAAGTACCCGGCCGCCCGCACCGGGGCCATGCTCCGCTATGCGCGCAGCGTCTCTCCGGTCTCGTACCTGAAGTCCGTCACGGCGCCGACGCTGCTGGTCCAGGGCCAGGCCGACACGCTCTTCAACCTCAACGAGGCGGCCGCCACGTACCGGGCCCTGACCGCCCAGGGCACCCCGGCGAAGATGATCTGGCAGTACTGGGGCCACCGTGGCGGCATCAAGAACCCGCCCGCGGGCGAACTCCGCCTGGCCGAGGGCAACATGGAGGGCAGCTACGTCGGACGCCGGATCCTCGCCTGGTTCGGCCGCTATCTGCGGCACCGCACACACACCGGCACCGGACCGGCCTTCGCGTACTACCGGGACTGGGTGACCGGCGGGCCCACCTACGCCACCTCCGCCACCTACCCGGCGGGCGGCACCCGGCGGCTGTATCTGTCCGGTGACGGCAAGCTGGTCGACAACCGGGCCAAGGTGGTGCGCGGCAGTCGTGAGTACCGCAATCTGCGGGTCGCCACCAGCCATTCGGAGAGTTCGCCGGCCGGGATGCTCCAGCTGCCCGACCCGGCACCGTTCGACGCCCGCGGAACACATCTGGACTGGACGTCCGCGCCGGTCACCGGCCGGCCGGTGGACGTGGTGGGCGCGCCCAGGGTGACGCTGAAGGTGGTCTCGCCGCGGGCCGAGCAGGTGCAGAACTCCGCCGACGCGGCCGACAAACTCGTGCTCTTCGCGAAGCTCTACGACGTCGCGCCGGACGGCAGGCAGACGCTGGTGCACCGGTTGGTGGCCCCGGCCCGGGTGCCCGATGCGACCCGGCGGTTCACCGTGGAACTGCCGGGCATCGTGCACCGTTACGAGCCGGGGCACCGACTGCGCTTCACCCTCGCCGCGAGCGACTCCGCCTATGCGGGCAATCGCGGGGTGAAGCCGGTGACGGTCACCAGCGCGCCCGAGGACACCGGAGTCCTCGAACTGCCGGTCACCCAAGGGGTGTTGCGGTAGCGGATGAGGTGGCTGCCGTAGGAAACAAGAATCGGGGCGGTACGGTGCGGGCGCGCCGCGGGCGCCGGAAGCCGTCCGGCCGCCGCGCGCGTCGGCCGCGCCGTCCGCGGAGGTGTCGGCTCAGTCGTCCGTGATCGTGATGGCCTGCACGGGGCAGGCCAGGGCGGCCTCCCGCACCAGCGGGTCGCCGGCGCCGTCCTCGCGGCCGGAACGCACCAGGCCGAAACCGTCGTCGTCCTGGTCGAACACCGCGGGGGCGGTCAGGGCGCACTGGCCGGCGCCGATACAGACGTCCTGGTCGATGGTGATCCGCATGCCGGACCCCTTTCGTTCGTCCGCCGTCATGGCCGCTACCAGGCCAGCGGCAGTTCGATCATGCCTTGGAGAGTGTCTCCCGGTTTGAACGGAATCTCGGCAGCCGGTACGGCGAGTCGCAGATCCGGGATCCGGGTGAACAGCGAACGGAGCGCGATCTCCAGCTCCGCCCGGGCGAGGTTCTGGCCCAGGCACTGGTGGATGCCGAAGCCGAACGCGACGTGGTGCCGGGCGGACCGCCCGAAGTCCAGCCGGTCGGGCGCGGGGAAGGTGTTCTCGTCGCGGTTGATCAGGGACGCCGGGAACAGCACGCCGTCGTCGGCGCGGATCAACTGACCGCCGACCTCGATGTCCTCCTTCGCCACCCGCAGCAGGCCGTCGGCGATGGACAGGAACCGCAGCAGCTCCTCCACCGCGGCCGGCATCAGGCTCTCCTCGGACTTCAACTGCGCCAGCTGCTCCGGGTGTTCGAGCAGGGTGAAGACGCCGAGCGAGATCATGTTGGCGGTGGTCTCGTGGCCGGCCACCAGCAGGATCATGGCGAGCCGGACCAGCTCGTCGTGTTCCAGGGCGCCGGCCCGCAGCCGGTCCTCGATCAGCTCGTCGAGCAGTCCGTCGCCCGGGCGCTTCTCCTTGTCGGCGATCAGCCCGGCGAAGTACTCCTCCAGCTTGGCCCGGGCGTCCTCCGCCTCCTCGGCCGAGCGGCCGCGCAGGATGCGGCGGGACTCCTCCTCGAAGAACTCGTGGTCGGTGTACGGGACGCCGAGCAGTGAGCAGATCACCATCGACGGGACCGGCAGCGCGAACGCGGAGACCAGTTCGGCCGGCGGGCCCTGCTCCAGCATCCGGTCGATCAGCTCGTCGACGATCCGCTGGATCTCCGGCCGCAGTGCGGCGGTCCGCTTGACGCTGAAGCTGGGGATCAGCATCCGCCGCTGGGTGTTGTGCTCCGGGTCGTCCACCCCGATCAGCGGGGTGCGGACCCGGCGGATCGCCGCGAACCGCTCGAAGGGGATCGGGAAGGCCGGGTTCTGCCGGTCGGCCGACAGCCGCGGGTCGCTCAGCAGCGCCCGCGCCTCGGCGTGGCCGGTCACCGCCCATATCTTGCGGCCGTCGTAGAAGGTCACCTGCGTCAGCGGGCGGGCCTCCCGGAGTGGCTGGTAGGCACTGGGCGGGTGGTAGGGACAGGTGCGGTCCTGGAAGTAGGAAATGGCTTCGGTCACGACATGCCTCCCGGGCGAGGGGGGTTGGAGTGGACTCGAACCACTCGGGTGAGAGATGTCAACGCACATGCGCGCCGTATTCGCCGCGCTGATCTCCACTTCATGCCTCGGACACATGGCGCGTCTACGCGTAGATCGGCCAACTTGGTTCATCTTCGGTCGAGTTCGGGCACCGGCACCTCCTCCCGTCGGCCGTCACAGCGGGCGCACCAGCATGTCGATCACGCCGTCCAGATAGCGCTCGCGCGCGGTCGCGTCCGGCAGGCTCCGCGGGACGGCGTGCGCCAGCTGGGTGTGCCCGAGGTAGGCGGTGTACGCCAGCAGACCGCGCCGGTGCGCCTCCTCCTCGGGGAAGCCCAGCTCCGCGAAGAGCGAGGCGACATAGCCGATCCGCCGTTCGGTGACCCGGGCCAGTGCGGCCGCGACCCTGGGCTGCGCCGCGGTCGCGAGCAGGGAGACCTCCAGGGGGTCCTCGGCGGACCGGTTCGTGGCGTGCAGCAGCAGCCGGCGCAGCCGCTTGCCGGGGTCCGGCTCGGCCTCGACCTCGGTGATCACGGCCTCCGTGCCGAGCTGCTCCCAGCGCTCCAGGGCGGCCTCTACCAGCGCCTCCCGGTTGGCGAAGTGCCAGTAGAAGCTGCCCTTCGTCGTGCCCAGCCGGGCGGCCAGCGGCTCCACGGCCACCGCCGCGAGACCGCCCTCGCCCATGGCCGCGAGGGCGGCATCGGCCCAGTCCTGCGCGGTCAGCCGCTGCCGGGGGACGCCGCCGGATTCCTTCGTCCGCTGCTGTCGTGCCATGTCCATACGCTACCGTACGGTGAAACATACGCCACCGTATGGAGGTGCTCCGTGCGTACCGTTCGCGACGTCCATTCCCGCACCGTCCAGGCCCCGGCCGAGACCGTCGGCGCCCTGCTCGACCGGCTCGGCAGCGACCACGACCCGCTCTTCCCCGCGCCGGCCTGGCCCCCGATGCGCTTCGACCGTCCGCTGGGTGTCGGCGCGGACGGCGGCCACGGCTTCGTCCGCTACCGCGTCGGCGCCTACGAGCCCGGCCGCCGCATCCGCTTCGACTTCACCGACGGCAGCCGCGGCCGGCACGAGGTCACCGTCCACCCCGACGGCCCCGGCCGCTGCCGCGTACAACACCTCCTGGAGGCCCAACTCCCGCCCGTTCGACGGCTGTTGTGGACTCTCGCGATCCGTGCGATGCACCGCACCGTCGTCCAGGAGCTCTTCGACAACATCGAACGGGCCGCCGCGGGACGGCGGATACCGCGACCCCGCCGCTCCCCGTGGATCCGCCTGCTCAACCGCCTGGCGTGGGACCGCGCCCGGGCCGTCGAACTGCCCGCCGCGGCACGGCTCGCGCGCCGGGCCTTCCCGCGCACCGACTTCGAGGACGCCTGGCAGCTGGACCTCCGGCCCGGCCTGCCGGACGCCCCGGAGGCGTGGCAGGGCGTGCTGCGCGGGGCGCCCTTCCCGGTCGTCGGCCGGACGGACCAGGAGCTGCTGCTCGGCGAGGACGCCCGGCACCTCGACTTCCGCGCCTCGCTCCTGGTCGCGGACGGCACCGTCACCCTCGGCACGGTCGTCCGCATCCACAACACGGCCGGCCGGCTCTACTTCGCCGTGGTCCGCCGCGTCCACCCCTTCATGGCCCGCACGATGCTCCGTCGCATCCACCGCCGTCTGGCCCTCGCCGCCCCGACCGCGGCCGAGCGGGAGGCGGCGGTCGGGACCTGACCGGCCGGGCTACTTCTCCAGCAGCGTGAGCAGGAAGGTGACCACCACGACGCCGATGCCGAGGGCGGCGCCGAGCACCGGGTCGACGTAGGCGAGGTAGACGGCGAAGCCGCCGAGCACGAGGGCGAGTGCGGTGCGAGTGTCCATACCCTCAAGTCCCGCCGGGGCGGCCGGAATTTTCATCCCGGCCCGATGAAAAACTTCCGGTCCCCGTCCCGTCCTTCCAGGGAGCCCGGGACCCCCGAGCGGTACCCGGTCAGCGGAGAGGGACGACACATGAGGCAGCTCTCAGGGGGCGGAAGCGACTCCGCGGAGTCACCCCGCCGGCTGTCCAAGGAGCGCGAGGCCGAGCTGATGGAGGCGCTGCGTACCGTCGAGCCGCGGCTGATCGCCTCGGTCACGCGGGTCACCCACGACTACCACCTGGCCCAGGACATCACCCAGGAGGTGTGCATCGCCATCTTCCAGGAGTTCCGCAAGGGCACCAGGTTCGAGAAGCCGGTCCTGGTCTTCGCGACCGTGGTGGCCCGCAACAAGCTCCGCGACCACTGGCGCAAGAGCTCCTCGGGCGAGCGGCCGTACGACGAACCGCCCGAGCACGGACGGCGGTTCGGCCCGGACCCGGCCGCCGGCCTCGAATACCTGGAGCTGCTGGAGTCGGTGAAGGCGGCGATCGCCGACGAGCGGCAGGCGGCGGTCTGGGAGCTCACCCACGTCTGGGGCCTGAAGGGCACCGAGATCGCGGAGCTGCTGGAGATCTCCTCGGC
This sequence comes from Streptomyces sp. NPDC048197, assembly GCF_043202395.1. Taxonomy (NCBI): domain Bacteria; kingdom Bacillati; phylum Actinomycetota; class Actinomycetes; order Kitasatosporales; family Streptomycetaceae; genus Streptomyces; species Streptomyces sp. NPDC048197. The sequence continues at coordinate 196,227 of NZ_JBIDAJ010000010.1, read as the reverse complement.
GACGGTGAGCCGGCAGCTGGCCGCGGCCGAGGCGAAGGCGAAGTTCTGGCGGGAGGACGAGGACCTGGAACCGGCGTAGGCCCCGGGCTCCCGGCGGCCGCACCCTTTGGCGGCCGCCGCCTGCCGGGCTGGATCCCGCCCCGAGGCCGTGCGCCACACGCGGCTTCAGGGTGGGACCTATCCCGCCCCGGTCTTCACATCGAAATGGGGAGCATCCATGAGTGAACGTCAGTCCTCTCCGCACGAGAGGCTGCTGACCTACCTCCGAGAGGGGGACCGCCTCGTGCCACCGGACACCCGCACCGCGCACGACTGGGACCTGCGGTACGGGGCCCTCGCGGCGGCAGCCGACCTCGGCGGGGCCACCGAACCACCGGAGCCCACCGACCTCTCGCCGGCGTCCTGGTACGACGACGGACACGAGGCGGGCCTCGGCCGATCGGTGGTGAACCGGTGAAGGCCGGTCGCTTACGGAGGGACCTGAGCACGCACGCGCACGTCACGGGGGGCGTGCGCGCGCGGAGTTGACGGCGGGGGCACCGGCGGCGCGGCCACACGGGGGTGGGCGGCGCCGGCGGGGCCCGGAGCCGGCCGCCGCGCGTTCCGGCGCGGTGCGGGGACCGTGGCAGACTGCCTGTATGGGGCAACGACAGGGTGACGGGGGCGGGCGCGGCACCGCGTCGGCGTGGGCGGCGCTCGGGGGTGAGCCGGGACTCATCGAGCGGGTCGGGTACCGCGGACCGGGCGGTCTGCTGCCGGCGCGGCTCGCGGTGGGCACCTTGGCGCGGGGCACGGTGGCCGTGTGTGCGCTCGCCGCGGCCGAGCTGGCGGCGGCACGCCGCGGCGGCCCGGTACCCGCCGTACGCGTCGACGAGGGAGCGGTCGCCACCGCCTTCGTCAGTGAACGGCACCTCCGGATCGACGGCCGCCCGGTGTCGGCGTTCGCGCCGCTGTCCCGCTTCTGGCGGGCCGCCGACGGCTGGGTGCGGACCCACGCCAACTACCCGCACCACCGCGCCCGGTTGCTCCGGGCGCTCGGTCTGCCGGACGGTGCCGGGGCCCCGGAGGTCGAGGACGAGCTGGCCGGGCGCGCGGCCGAGGAGATCGAGGAGACCGTGTACGCGGCCGGCGGACTGGCCGTCGCGGTGCGTACGCCCGGACAGTGGGCGCGGCATCCGCAGGGCGCGGCGGTGGCCGCCCGTCCGCTGCTGACCCTGGGCCCGCTCGACGCCGGCGGACCGCCGCGCGTCCTGCCGCCGCTCGCGGGACACCCGGTGCGGCCCGCCGCCGGTCTGCGGGTCCTCGATCTGACCCGGGTGATCGCCGGCCCGGTCGCCACCCGCACCCTCGCCCTGCTCGGCGCGGACGTGCTGCGCATCGACGCCCCGCAGTTGCCGGAGAGCCAGGACGCGCACAGCGACACCGGGTTCGGCAAGCGGTCCACCGCCCTCGACCTCGGCTCGGCCGCCGGCCGGGCCACCTTCGAGGAGTTGCTCGCCCGCGCCGACGTCGTGGTCACCGGCTACCGTCCGGGCGCCCTCGACCGCTTCGGCCTGGCCCCCGAGGAGCTGGCCGCCCGCCGCCCCGGGCTGGTGGTGGCCCGCCTCTCCGCATGGGGCCACGACGGCCCCTGGGGCGAGCGGCGCGGCTTCGACAGCCTGGTACAGGTGGCCTGCGGCATCGCCGCCCTCGAGGCGGGCCCGGACGGGACCCCTGGCGCGCTCCCCGCCCAGGCCCTCGACCACGGCACCGGCTATCTGCTGGCCGCCGCGGTACTCCGCGCACTGACCGAACAGAACCGCACCGGCGGCTCCTTCCTCGCCACCGTCTCCCTGGCCGGCACCGCCCACTGGCTGATGCACGACCTGTCGGACGGGGAGGGGAAGGACGGGCTCATGAACGGACCCGGGCGTACGCCGTCCGATGCCGCCGCGCCCGGCGACCGCGGGTACGACCCGGCGGACCACCTCCGGGAGACCGCCGGTCCGCTCGGCCGGCTGCGTCACGCCGTGCCGCCGGTCTCCTTCGACGGCGCGCCGGACACCTGGGCGACCCCACCCGGCCGGGTGGCCGCGGACGCCCCGGTGTGGCGCTGAGAGGCGACGCCGAGAGAGGGTGCTGAGGGTGGGACGCCGACCGTATCGCCGACCGTAATCGCTGGCCGTACCGTGCGACCGTCCGTACGATTTGCCGGTGACGATCAACCACCGCTACCTCGCGCGCGGACCGCGGGTGGGCATCCGGCCCCTCACCGCCGCCGACCGGGACGAGTTCACCGCCGGGGCGCGCGCCAGCGCCGAGCTGCACCGGCCGTGGCTCTACCCGCCGACCGACGCCGCCGCCTTTGACGCCTATCTGCTCAGGCTGCAGGAGCCCCAGCGCGAGGGCTTCCTGATCTGCGAGCTCACCACCGGCCGGATCGCGGGCTACCTCACGATCAACAACATCGTGCACGGCGCCTTCCGCTGCGGTGCGATCGGCTACGGCGCCTTCGCGCACGCCGCCGGCCGCGGCCTGATGAGCGAGGGGCTGCGCCTGGTGCTCCACCATGCCTTCGGCGCGCTGGGCCTGCACCGGCTGGAGGTCAACATCCAGCCGGAGAACGCCTCTTCGCTCGCCCTCGTCCGGCGCGCCGGCTTCCGCCGGGAGGGGTTCTCCCCGGACTTCCTCTTCATCGACGGCGCCTGGCGCGACCACGAACGCTGGGCGATCACCAGTGAGATGGTCACGGAGTCGGCCACGGAGGGGGAACCGGCCACCGGCGGGGAGACCGCCACGGAAGGGAAGGCGTGACGCCGGTGCCCACCACGGACGTGACCTTCGGCCGCACGGTGCCGGTCTTCCGCATCTTCGACGTGGCCAAGGTCCATGAGTTCTACGTCGGTTACCTCGGCTGCACCGTCGACTGGGAGCACCGCTTCGAGCCGGGGATGCCGCTCTACACCCAGGTCTCACGGGGCAACCTCGTGCTGCACCTGTCCGAGCACCACGGCGACGGGACGCCCGGCGGGGTGGTGTACACGGAGCTGACCGGGGTGCGCGCGCTGCACGCCGAGTTGGCCGCGAAGGACTACCCCTCTCTGCGGCCGGGTCTGGAGCGCGACGAGACCGGGTGGTCCCTCACCCTCATCGACCCCTTCGGCAACCGGCTGCGCTTCACCGAGCCCGAGCCCGAGCCCGAGCCGGAGCCCTAGCCGGAGTCCGGGGAGGAGTCCGGGCCCGCTCCGGACCGGCCCCCGGTCACCGGGACTTGCGGTTGATCTTCATGGTGTCCATGTCGGTGGCCGTGGACCGCAGGTCGCGGTACCCGAGGCCGGCCGCGGTCAGTGCCGCTTCCGCCTTCTCCTCGCCGAGGGCGGCCGCCATCTCCTCGCCGTCCGCGGCGTCCGAGACGATGACGCAGCGGTAGCTGAACGAGTGCAGCGCGGCGTCGTAGGCCAGCGCGCCCTCGGGCGTGAAACGGTACTGCGACAGCCCGTGTCGGTCGGCCTCGGCGAGCAGCTTCGCCCGGGACGCGGCCGTCAGACCGTCCCACTTGCCGCGGACGATCACCCGGTAGGTGTGCTGGGTCGCCATGGTCCTCGCGTCTCCTGTCGCTGCGTCAGTGGGCCGGGAGCGCCAGGCTATGCGGCGGTGCCCGCCGGCGCCCCCGATTTTCCGATGCGGTTGCATCGCACCGTTCCCGGGGCGGCATCGGCACCGTTCCCCGGACCGCATCGCACCGTTCCCGGGGCCTTCCTTTGCGTAACCCTGACCCCGCGGGCCGGAAGAAGCCCTGTTCAGACCGGCGAGCAGGCGGTTCCATGGTCAACAGGAGGCCGCCGACGCCGAGGTGGCCCATCCCCCTGCGAGGCAGCCGTGGCCACGAGCGTGCGACGCACCACCCTGACCCTTCCCGCCGCCCCCCTCGGTCCGGACAACCCCCTCCCCGCCCTCCAAGGCGGCCACGACGTGCACCGCGTGCACATCCCCCGGGACGCCGGGCTGCCCACCGACATGGCGCGCCGGATCGGGTACCGGCCGCTGACGTCGATCCTGCCGGTCGCGCGGCGCGACGGATACGGCCGCGACCGCCGCAGCACCGACCTCGACGCCCTGGTCATCGAGAACGACCGGCTGCGCGCCACCGTCCTGCCCGCGCTGGGTGGCCGGGTGTACTCCCTGTACCACAAGCCCACCGACCGCGAACTGCTCTACCGGAACCCGGTGTTGCAGCCCGCCGCGTTCGCCCTCAACGGCGCGTGGTTCTCCGGCGGCATCGAATGGAACATCGGCGCCACCGGCCACACCACCCTCTCCTGCGCCCCCCCTGCACGCCGCCCGGGTCCCGGCGCCGGACGGCGGTGAGATGCTCCGGCTGTGGGAATGGGAGCGGCTGCGCGATCTGCCCTTCCAGGTGGACCTGTGGCTGCCGGACGGCTCCGACTTCCTGCGCGTGGGCGTACGGATCCGGAACCCGCACCACCACACCGTGCCCGTCTACTGGTGGTCCAACACCGCGGTCCCCGAAGGGGCGGGCACCCGCGTCCTGGCGCCCGCCGACGAGGCCTGGCTCTTCGGCTACGAGCGGACCCTGCGCCGGGTCCCGGTCCCGGAGTCGGACGGCGCCGACCGCACATACCCGGGGAGCAGCGAGTTCCCGGCCGACTACTTCTACGAGGTGCCCGACGGCGCCCGTCGCTGGATCACCTCGCTCGACGCGGCCGGCCGGGGCCTGGTCCAGACGTCCACCGACGTGCTGCGCGGCCGCAAGCTCTTCCTGTGGGGCACCGGCCGGGCCGGGCGGCGCTGGCAGCAGTGGCTCACCGAGCCGGGCACCGGCGGCTACGCCGAGATCCAGGCCGGGCTCGCCCGTACCCAGCTGGAGCACGTGCCCCTGGACCCCGGCGGTGCCTTCGCCTGGCTGGAGGCGTACGGGCCGCTGGCCGCCGACCCCGCGGTGGTGCACGGCGCGGACTGGGCGGCGGCCCGCGAGGCGGTCGCCGCCGGGCTGGCGGCGGCCCTGCCGCGGGTGGACGTCGACGCGGCGTACGCGGCCTGGCTGCCGTACGCCGACCGGGAGCCGAAGGAAGTGCTGGCCACCGGGTCGGGCTGGGGTGCGCTGGAGGTGGCCCGGGCCGGTTTCCCGCTGCCCGGTACGCCGTTCGACCCGGCCACCCTCGGGCCCGAACAGGAGCCCTGGCTCGCCCTGTTGAGGACCGGAGAACTGCCGCCCGGCGGACCGCTGCCCGGCCCGGCGCCGACCGCCCCGGCCTGGCGCGACCTGCTGGAGTCCGCCCCGCCGGGCCCGGCCACCGACTACCACCTCGGCCTCGCCCAGTGGCAGGCCGGCGACCGCGCCCAGGCGGTCCGCAGCTGGGAACGGGCGGTCGGGCAGGGCGGTGGGGGCCCGGGCCGGGCCACCGATCCTGAGGCGGGAGCCGGGAAGCGCGGGCGCGGCGCCACCGCCGCCGAGGCAGGCGTCCTGCCCCGTCGCCCCGAGGCAGGCGTCCTGCCGCTCTACTGCCTGGCCGTCGCCGAGTCCGCGGCGGGCGAACCGGCGCGGGCCGCCGACCGGTACGCGCAGGCTTGCGACGCGGTGGCCGCGGCGGCCGCCGCGGACGGTCCGGCCGCCCGTACCTGGCGTGCCACGCTGCCCGCCCTCGTCCGGGAGGCGGTGCCCGCACTGCTCACCGCCGGCCGTACCGAGGAGGCGGCGCGGCTGCTGGCCGGGCTGCCGGAGCGGGTCGCCGCCGAGGGCCGCTTCCGGTTGCTGACCGCCCAGGTCCTGCTCGCCCAGGACCGGCCGGGCGCGGCCCGGGAGGTCTTCGACGCCGGCTTCGAGATCGCCGATCTGCGGGAGGGCGACGAGACGCTCAGCGACACCTGGTTCGCGATCGCCGAGCGGCTGACCGCGTCCGGCGGACCGGTCACCGACGAGGTACGCGCCAGGGCCCGGTCCGCGCATCCGCTCCCGGACGCCTACGAGTACCGGATGCGGCCGGTGTAGCCGGCCTCCCTCCGGGTGCGCCGGGCCCGTACGCCCGATCCGGTGAACGTGTGCGCGGGTCCGGAATGATCCCGGACCGTCCCGTGTTGTGGCCGGGCATGAAGGCAATCAGCACACAGCGCTACGGCGACCCCGACGTCCTCACCTACTCCGACCTCCCCGACCCGAAGGTGGGCCCGGACTCGGTCCTGATCCGGGTCCGGGCGGCCGGGGTCAATCCGGTGGACTGGAAGGCCCTCGCGGGCTATCTCGACCCGATGCTGAACGTCCACTTCCCGCTCGTCCCGGGCTGGGACGTGGCGGGTGTGGTCGAGGCGGTCGGCGCGGACGCCCCCGAGTACGCGGTCGGTGACGAGGTCATCGGCTACGTCCGCAAGGACGACCTCCAGCACGGCACGTACGCCGAGCTGGTCGCCGCGCCGGTGCGGACCCTGGCGCGCAAGCCGGCCGCGCTCAGCTGGCAGCAGGCCGCCGGGCTGCCGCTGGCCGGGCTGACGGCCTATCAGGCCGCGGCGCGGGTCGGCGCCAAGGCGGGCGAGACGGCCCTGGTGCACGCCGCGGCGGGCGGTGTCGGCTCGCTCGGTGTGCAGATCCTCGTCGCCCAGGGCCTCCGCGTCATCGGTACGGCCAGCGAGCGCAACCACGACTTCCTGCGGTCCCTCGGCGCCGAGCCGGTCACCTACGGCGACGGGCTCGCCGACCGGGTGCGGGCGCTGGCACCCGACGGCATCGACGTGGCGCTGGACTTCGTCGGCGGCGGCGTGGTGGACGTCTCGCAGGAGCTCCTCAAGGACCGCGGCCGGGTGGCGTCCATCGCCGACGGCGAGGTCAAGGAGAAGGGCGGCCATCTGGTGTGGGTGCGCCCGGACAGCGGCGACCTGACCGCCCTCGGCGCCCTGGCGGACGCCGGGAAGCTGACCGTGGCGGTCGACGCGGTGTACCCGCTCTCCGAGGCGCCCGAGGCACTGCGGCGGAGCATGGCCGGACGGGCCCGCGGCAAGATCGTCCTGGGGGTGTCCTGAGAGAGCCCGGGAGAGCCTGTAAGGGGCCGTCCCGAGCGGGTGCGCTGGACGGGGGAGCGGGCCGCCGGGGAGTCCGTCAGGCTTCCGCGGCCTGTTTGCGGTCGACGTACTCGAAGATCGCACCGTCCGGATGACGGGCCACCACATTCCGGCCGATCGGCGTCGGCACCGGCCCGGCGATGATGTCCGCGCCGACCGCCGTCAGATCGGCCACCGCCGCGTCCACGTCCGCCACGGCGAGGGTCGCGGTGATCTTCCGCAGTACCGACAACTCCGCCTCGGGGCCGCTCATCAGGAAGAAGCAGCCGACGGCCGCGACCGACACACCGCCACGCTGGAAGCGGATCGCCTCCGCGCCCGTGAGCCGTTCGTAGACGCCGATCGCGGCATTGAGATCACCGACGCACACCCGCAGCGAGGTCCCCAGAATGTCCATAGGAACCACCCTAGTTGGGCCTCCGGCCGGTGCGCGATCACCTGACCGTGATCGGACCGTCCGCACCCGCAGCGGGACGGTGCGACCTCCCGGAGGCCGTCCCCGGCGCGCCGGCCGGGGACGGGACCGGGCTCACACCCGGCACAGGATCTCGCCGTGCAGGACGCCGAACCAGCCGTCCTCCTCGGCGCCCCAGGCCCGCCAGGCCTCCGCGATCCGCCGCAGTTCGGCCTCGGTGGCGTGCCCGCCGTCCACCGCGATCCGGGCGTACGACGAACTGACCGTGCGGTCCGCCCACAGTTCGCTCCACCAGGACCGCTCCTCCGGCGTCCGGTAGCACCAGGTGCCCGTGGTGGCGGTGACCGCCTCCGGGGCGAAGCCGGCCTGCCGGGCCCAGGCGTGCAGCCGGCGCCCGGCGTCCGGCTCGCCGCCGTTCGCCCGGGCCACCCGCAGGTACAGCTGCTTCCAGTCGGTCATGCCGGGGACCTCGGGGTACCAGGTCATCGCCGAGTAGTCCGCATCGCGGACGGCGACGATCCCGCCCGGCCTGGTCACCCGGCGCATCTCCCGCAGCGCCTGCACGGGATCGCCCACGTGCTGCAGCACCTGATGGGCGTGCACCACGCAGAACGTGTCATCGGGGAAGTCCAGTGCGTGGACGTCGCCGACCACGAACCGGGTGTTGTCGGCCCCGCGCGCGGCGGCGGTGGCACGTGCCTGGTCCAGCACCTCCGGCGCCCGCTCCAGCCCGGTGACCTGGCCGTCCGGCACCAGTGCGGCCAGATCGGCGGTGATCGTGCCGGGGCCGCAGCCGATGTCCAGGACCTGCATGTGCGGCTTCAGCGAATCCAGCAGATACCCGGCCGAGTTGGCCGCGGTGCGCCAGGTGTGGGAGCGCAGTACGGACTCGTGGTGGCCGTGCGTGTAGACGGCGGACTCCTGCGGCATGGGGGCACTCCTTCGCATGCGTCGGTGTGCCACCCACGGTACGCGTCGATCTCGTATCTTGAGAGTCCCGTCTCAGAATGTGATCACCGGCCGGGCGTCCGGCCCACCGGGTCGAGGTGCCGCTCAGTCGGGCAGCAGTCGATACACCGTCAGCGCCTCGCGCTCCTTCTCCAACGTCAACTCGCCACCCGACATGGCCACTTCACCGTCGTACGCGACCGCCGCGGTGTCCCCGAGCCCGCCGATCCGCAGTCGCGGCAACCGCGCCTCGCCGAGCACCGGCGAGCGGCGCGGCGTGCCCATCAGGGCCGCGGCGAGCAGCCGGGTGCGGGCCAGCCGGCCGCCGTGCACCGCCCGTACGTCGAGCACCCCGTCCGCCAGGTCGTGCCGGCGCACCGGTGCGAAACCCAGCCCCCGGTACTGGCAGTTGCCCACGAACAGCAGCCAGACCGAGCGCAGTTCGCCGCCGATCCGCACCGACATCGGTTCCGCGGAGCGCAGCACCTCCCACGCCGCGAGCACCCCCGCCGGCCAGGCACCGATCCGGCCCGCCCAGTGCTCCCGGATCCGCACCAGCTCCGGATAGACGCCCACCGAAAAGGTGTTGAGGAAATAGCGCCCCTCCCGGTGCGGGCCGGTCCGGAAGCGCGCCAGGTCGACCGCGACCGCCTCCCCGCTCTGCACGGCCCGTGCCGCCTCCGCGAAGCTCTCGATCCCCAGGTCGTACGCGAAGTGGTTGGCGGTGCCGCCGGGCAGCACCGCCAGCGGCAGCCCGTGCCGCACCGCGACCGTCGCTGCGGCGTTGACCGTGCCGTCCCCGCCGACCACCCCCAGCGCGCCGCCCAGCTCCCGGGCCCGCTCCGCGGCGGCCTCCAGCGCCTCGTCCAGCGGCAGCTGTTCCGACCCGTCGCACACCACCACCTCGGCCTCCGGCAGCACCGCGTGCACCTCGGCGGCCCGGTCCGGGCGCTGGCCCGTGCGCTGCCCGGAGCCCGGGTTCGCCACCACCACCAGCCCCCGGCCGCCGGGCAGCGCGGGCGCCTCCGCACGCGGCCGGGCCGGCGGCGCCAGCTGGGCGCGGGTCGGCACCAGGCCCCGTACCGCGAACGCCGCCCCCGCACCCAGCGCGGCACCCGCCAGCACATCACCCGGATAGTGCACGCCCGTGTAGATGCGGGAGAACGCCACCGAGACGGCGACCGGCGCCAGCGCCAGGCCCCACCACTTGTTCTCGAAGAACACCCCGGTCGCGAAGGCCGCCGCCGAGGCGGCGTGCCCGGACGGGAAGGAGGAGGTGAACGGCTGGCGGGTCAGCTGCCGTATCACCGGCACCGCGTCCAGCAGCGGCCGCTGCCGGCGCACCGAGCGCTTGCCGAGCGTGTTCACCGTGGCCGAGGCGACGGCCAGGGACGCCACCCCGCGCAGCGCGGCCCGCCGCGCCGGCCGCCCGCCCAGCGCCGCCGCACCCGCCGCGATGCCGAACCACAACAGCCCGTGGTTGGCGCTGCGGGTCAGCCGGGGCAGCACCCGCTGCGCCCCGGGCCACTCACGGGTGGCGATCAGGTCGAAGGTCCGCCGGTCGAGTCTGCTCAAGAGCGTTCGCATGCGGCACCTCCTACCCCCTCCCGCCCGGAACTGTGCTTCCATCATCCGGTGCTGAGGAGACGACGGGCCACCGACCTGGACGCCTGCACGGCCGTACTGGCCGAGGTACACGCGCACAGCGGATATCCGCACCACTGGCCGGACGACCCGGCGCGCTGGCTGACCCCCGACGGACTGACCGCCGCCTGGGTCGCCCTGTCGGCCGGCCGGATCGTCGGCCACGGCGCGCTGTGCGGACGCGAGATCAGCCGCCTCTACGTCGCCCCCGGCGCCCGCGGCGCGGGCCACGGCGGACGCCTGCTCGGCGCCGTCGAGGACGCCGCGGCGGCCCGCGGACTGCGCCCCGTGCTGGAGGTGAAGGCCACCGACACCGCGGCCATCGCCCTCTACGAGCGGCGCGGCTGGGTCCGCCGCGCCACGGAGCAGCAGGACTGGGGAGCGGGGGAGACGGTGACGGTGCACCGCTACGAGCGGGTGGGTGGCCCGGGCCATTAGGCCCCGTCGCTGACGTGTCGCCCCCGGGCGGCACCGGCGTGATCTGCGAAGGTGGACGGGGCCGCCCATCATGTGATGGGCCCACGATCGACCCGCCGTCGTGGAGTGGAGGTACGGATGCAGCGGACCGCCCCCGATCCGCGGCCTGAGCCGGACCCGGACCCTCCGGTGGGCCTGCCGGTCCTCCCGGACCTCGCCGCGCACCTCGCCGCGGCCGCCGGCCGTACCGACGCCGAACCCCCGGGCGGCGGCGCCCCGCTGCGCTCCGCCGCCGCCGGCCACTGGGAACGCCGCGGCCTGGCCACCGGCCCCGGCCAGATCCTCGCCGCACCCGGGGCGACCCCGCTGCTGCTCGCGCTGTACGCCGCCGCCGACGGCGCCGTGGTCCTGCCCCGGCCCTGCTCCGAGTCGTACGCACCGCCCGCCCGGCTGCTCGGCCGGGCGGTGCACCGGGCCCCGGTACCCGCGGAGTCCGGCGGGCTGCCCGACCCGTTCGCGCTGCTGGAGACCGTCCGCCGGGCCCGCGAGCACGGCGACCCCCCGCGGGTGCTGGTGCTCTCCGTCCCCGACGACCCGACCGGGACCTGCCCCGCGCCCGAGCAGCTGCACGAGGTGTGCGAGGCGGCGGCCGGGGAGGGGATGTGGGTCCTCAGTGACGAGACCCGCCGCGACCTGCTGCACGAACCGCACGACACCGTGCTGCTCAGCCCCGCCGAGATGCTGCCCGGCGAGGTCGTGGTGATCACCGACCTGCGCGCCACCCTGCTGCCCGCCTCCTGGCCCGCCGCGCTGGCCCGCTTCCCGGACACCCGCCGGGGCGCCGAGCTGCGCACCGCGACCCTGGAGGTGCTCGGCGCGCTCCGCAGCCCGCTGCCGGGACCGCTGGCCTGCGCCGTGACCCATGCGCTCGGCGAGCCCGACACCGTACGGGCCCGGACGGCCACCGTCGCCCGGATCCACGGTGTGCTCACCGCCGCCCTCCACCACGCCCTCACCGAGGCGGGCGCGCTCTGCCGGCCGCCGCGCGCCGGCAGCCACCTCTACGCCGACCTGGAACCGCTGCGGCGCCCCCTCACCGCCCACGGCATCGTCGAATCCACCGCGCTGGAACGGGAGTTGGCGCCGTGGGCGGCGCGCGGCGGGCACCGCTTCGGCGACGACCCGGGCGCGCTGCGGGTCCGGCTGGGCACCGAGGCCCTGCTGGGTGCCGACCAGGAGCTGCGGCAACGCGTCCTGGACGCCCCCGACCCGCTCCAACTCCCGCACATCACCGAGGCGTTGACCGCCCTCTCGCGCGCCCTGGCCGCGCTCACCGCCGCCGGGGGCGGCTGATCCACCGGCCCTGCGCGCCCCGACCCCGTTGTGAACCGCCCCGGTTCTGTCCACCGAATGGAGCCCCTCGATGACCGAACAGACCGAGCGCTCCCTCGCCGAGTCCGCCGACCACCGGGGCGGCACCGGCGCCGGACCGGGCGGGCAGGCGGACCCCGGCACCGCCCCGGCCACCGCCCCGGTACCGGTCACCGACACCCCGCCGCCCCTCGCCGAGCCCCGCCCGCTGCGCGAAACCCGCAGCTGGCCCCGGGACTTCACCGACCGGCTGACCGCCCCGCTGCCCGGCGTCCGCGCACTGGCCCGGATCGCCCGCGAGGGCAAACTGCGCCCGGCCCCCGAAACCCTCCGGGAGATCCAGCAGCTGCCGTTCGAGCCGGGCCCGCTGCCCGCCGCCGGCCCCACCACCCTCGCCCTCACCTGGGCCGGCCACGCCAGCTGGGTCATCCGGATCGCCGGACTCACCCTCCTGACCGACCCGGTCTGGTCCCGCAAGATCCTCGGCACCCCGCCCCGGGTCACCCCCGTCGGCGTCCGCTGGGAGGACCTGCCACCGGTCGACGCCGTCCTCATCAGCCACAACCACTACGACCACCTCGACATCCCCACCCTCAAGCGGCTGCCCCGGCACACCCCGCTGCTGCTGCCCGCCGGCCTGGCCTGCTGGGCCCGCCGGCGCGGCTTCCGCCACGTCACCGACCTCGACTGGTGGGAGGCGGTCGAACTCCCCGCACCCGGTGGCCCGGTACGCCTCGACTTCGTCCCCGCCCACCACTGGAGCAAGCGCACCCTCACCGACACCTGCCGCTCCCTGTGGGGCGGCTGGCTGCTCACCGCCCCCGACGGACGGCGGGTCCACTTCGCCGGGGACACCGGCTACGGCCACTGGTTCGAGGAGATCGGCCGCCGCTACCCCGGCATCGACCTGTCCCTGCTGCCGATCGGCGCCTACGACCCGCGCTGGATGCTGCGCCCGGTGCACACCGACCCCGAGGAGGCGGTCCGGGCCTGTCAGGACCTGGGCGCCCGCGCCCTGGTGCCGATGCACTGGTCGACGTTCCTGCTCTCCGGCGAGCCGCCGCTGGAGCCGCTGCGCAGGGTCCGCGCCGCCTGGGAGGCGACCGGCCGCCCCCGCGAGGACCTGTGGGACCTGCCCGTGGGGGCGTCCCGGGTGCTGGCGGAGCGCTGACGGGACGGTACGGCCGGGACCGCCGCGGGACGGCTCCCACTGCCGGCACGGTGCGGCGCACGCCTTCGGGGAGCGGACCGGCCCGCACGGCGCCCCCGTGGACGAAATACGGCCCGACGCCCCGCCACCCGAAGGTTTTGCCGCGCCGGACCACCCTGCGCCGCACAAATCCCGCTGATTTGGGCCCCGGCCGTTCGATCACCGACCATTACCGGTGCTCGGTAACCCCGGGTGCACCGCGCACGACGAGAGGCCCACCACGCCATGCACGACCGGCACACCCGCCGCTTCGGTCTCGGGACCGCCACCTGCCTGGTGATGGGCAACATCATCGGCGGCGGAATCTTCCTCCTCCCGGCTTCCGTGGCCCCCTTCGGCACCGTCAGCCTGGTCGCCTTCGGCGTGCTCACCATCGGCGCGGTCGCCCTCGCCCTGGTCTTCGGCCGGCTCGCCGAGCGCCACCCGGACACCGGCGGGCCCTACGTCTACGCGCGCGAGGCGTTCGGCGACTTCGCCGGCTTCCTCTCGGCCTGGTCGTACTGGACGATGACCTGGGTCAGCAACGCCGCCCTCGCGGTCGCCGCGGTCGGCTATGTGCACGTCCTCGTCCCCGGCCACGCCTCCGCCGGCACCGACCTGCTGGTCGCGCTCGCCGCCCTCTGGCTGCCGGCCCTCGCCAACTTCGCCGGCACCCGCTACGTGGGCGCCGTCCAGATGGTCTCCACGGTCCTCAAGTTCGTCCCGCTGCTCTTCATCGCGGTCGTCGGACTGTTCTTCTTCGACCCGCACAACCTGGGCCCGTTCCACGCCGGCCACGGCAGCGCACTCGGCGGGATGTCCGCCGCCGCCGCGATCCTGCTCTACTCCTACGTCGGCGTGGAGTCCGCGGCGATGAGCGCCGGCGAGGTCCGCGACCCGGAGCGCAACGTCGGCCGGGCCACCGTCCTCGGCACCGTCGGCGCCGCCGTCGTCTACCTGCTGGGCACCGTCGCGGTCTTCGGGACCGTCGCGCACGCCAAGCTGGTGAACTCCACGGCGCCCTTCTCGGACGCGGTGAACGCGATGTTCGGCGGCCACTGGGGCGGCACCCTCGTCGCCGGCGCCGCCGTCGTCTCGATCATCGGCGCGCTCAACGGCTGGACGCTGATGAGCGCCCAGTCGCCGTACGCCGCCGCCAAGGACGGCCTCTTCCCCGCGCCGTTCCTGGTCAAGCGCCGCGGCGTCCCCACCTTCGGCGTGCTCGCCGCAAGCATCCTCGCCAGCGCGCTGACCGTCATCAACTACTTCCTCGGCACCGGCGGCGTCTTCCAGATCCTGGTGCTGATCACCACCTTCTCCGCCACCGTCCCCTACCTCCTCGCCGCCGGCGCCCAGGTCTACTTCCTCCTCACCGGCCGCCGCGACCGGGTCCGCCCGGCCCGTTTCGCCCGCGACCTGACCCTCGCGCTGGCCGCCTTCGGCTTCACCTTCTGGCTCGTCGCCGGCGCCGGCTACGCCGCGATCTACCAGGGCGTGCTGTTCCTCTTCGCCGGCATCCTCGTCTACGCCTGGATGGCCGCCCGCCGCACCACCCGGCAGGCCCCCACGGCCGGTCCGGCGGTCCCCGAGACCGACCGCACGGACGACCCGGAGCCCGCGCGCCTTGCCGGGTGACCGCACCGGGGACAATGCCCCGGGCGCCCCGACGGAGAGGACGGCGTGATGCGGCTGCTGGTCACCGGTGCCGCCGGTTTCATCGGCTCGCACTACGTGCGCGCCCTGCTGACCGGGGCGTACCCCGGCGCCTGCGACGTCCGGGTCACCGCGCTCGACAAGCTCACCTACGCCGGCAACCCGGCCAACCTCGCGCCGGTGCGCGACCATCCCGGCCTCACCTTCGTCCAGGGCGACATCTGCGACGGCCCGCTGCTCGCCGACCTGCTGCCCGGGCACGACGCGGTGCTCAACTTCGCCGCCGAGTCCCATGTCGACCGCTCCATAGCCGGCGCGGACGCCTTCGTCCGCACCAACGTGCTCGGCACCCACACCCTCCTGGAAGCGGTGCGCCGGACCGGCGTACCGCGCTTCGTCCAGATCTCCACCGACGAGGTGTACGGCTCCATCGAGGACGGGGCGTGGACCGAGGAGAGCCCGCTGCTGCCCAACTCGCCCTACGCGGCGACCAAGGCCAGCGCCGACCTCCTCGTCCGGTCCTACGCCCGCACCTACGGGCTGGACGCGAGCATCACCCGCTGCAGCAACAACTACGGGCCGTACCAGTACCCGGAGAAGGTCATCCCGCTGTTCGTGACCTCCCTGCTGTCCGGCGGGACCGTGCCGCTCTACGGCGACGGCCGGCACGTCCGCGACTGGCTGCACGTCGACGACCACTGCCGCGGCATCCACCTCGTCCTGGAACGCGGCCGCGCCGGCGAGGTCTACCACATAGGCGGCGGCGAGGAACTCACCAATCTGCACCTGACCAAGCTGCTGCTGGACGCCTGCGGCGCCGGCCCGGACCGGATCCGCCACGTCGCCGACCGGCCCGGCCACGACCGCCGCTACGCCCTCGACGACCGCAAGCTGCGCGCGCTGGGCTACGCCCCCCAGGTGCCGTTCCGCACCGGACTGCTGCGCACCGTCGCCTGGTACCGCGACAACCCCGGCTGGTGGCAGCCGCTGCGCGTCCCGCACCCCCGCTGACGAGGGCCATTACCTCCGACGTCATCGACCCCGGCCGCGCCGCCCGGCAAGCTGAGGGCACCGGTTCACGGGCCGGCGCACTCCGGCCCGTGAACCGCGATCCCACCTGATTTCGCACGTGACGAGGAGCAGATCATGACGGAGCAGCAGCGGTACGCGGACGCGGTGGCACGGTACTTCGAGGCCTGGAACGCGACCGAGGAGGAGGCGCTCGGGAAGGCCGTCGCCGCGGCCTTCGACGGGCAGGCCACCTACACCGACCCGCTGGCCGACGTGGCCGGCCACGACGGGCTGGCGGCGGTGATCGCCGGGGCCCACGCGCAGTTCCCGGGGTTCGTCTTCCGGCAGCTGGGGGACGTGGACGGGCACCACGACGTGCTGCGGTTCGGCTGGGAGCTGGTGGCGCCGGACGGCACGGCGCCGGTCGCCGGCTTCGACGTGGCGCGACTGGCCGACGACGGCCGGATCCGCACCGTGGTGGGGTTCCTGGACCGGGTGCCCGCCATGTGACGGGCGGGCCCGTTATCCGGCCTGCTCACGCAGATAGGTGACCGTTTCCGGATCGGCGGGGAGGAAGGTCTCCACCGCGAGTTCGGAAACGGTCACATCCATCGGGGTGTTGAACGTGGCGATGGTCGAGATGAAGGACAGCACCCGGCCGTCGTGCTCGATCATCATCGGCAGGGCGAACGGCGCATGATCGCCGAAGGACGCCCGCTCACGGCCGCCCGGAGGCAGCGGATAGCCGCTCACCTCCTCGTAGAGCGCACGCAGCGGCGCGGACCGCATCAGGGCCAGCTGGCGCTCCATCTGGCCGAGCAGATGCTCGCGCCACTCCAGGAAATTGCGGATGCGGGGCGCCAGGCCCCCCGGGTGCAGGGTGATCCGCATGGCGTTCAGCGGCGGCGTGAGGAGGGCCGGGTCGACGTCCGACAGCAGCATGGTGATGCCGCGGTTCGCCGCCTGGACGGTGTACAGCCCGTCGACCACCAGCGCCGGGAACGGCTCGTAACCGGTCAGCAGCCGTTCCAGACCGGAGCGCAGGGCATCCATGGCGGGGTCGTCCAGCGGGGTCTCGGGGAAGGTGGGGGCGTAGCCGGCGGCGATCAGCAGCGCATTGCGCTCGCGTACGGGGACGTCGAGGTGTTCGGCCAGGCGGAGCACCATCTCCTGGCTCGGGCGGGAGCGGCCGGTCTCGATGAAACTGATGTGCCGGGCGGAGGAGTCGGCGCGCAGCGCCAGCTCCAGCTGGCTGATCCGGCGCCGGTCGCGCCATTCGCGCAGCAGCGCGCCCACCCCTGTGCTCGTCTCCGGCGGGGCCGGCGCCGCAACAGTCGTCATGGCGATGACGGTAATCGATCGGCGGCCCGACGTACGATCGAATTGTCAGGAACCGTCGAGGCACGTGTGTGACGGGACGTCACCGTGCGAGGCGGCGGCAGGACGACACCGGTGAGAGGGGAACGCGATGGGCGCCCAGGTGGAACCGCTCGGTGAGAAGGAGATCGAGGAACGGCTCGCGGAGCTGCCGGGCTGGTCCGTCGACGACGACCGGCTGCACCGCGGCTACCACTTCCCAGGACACCTCCCGGCGGCCGTGATGGTCATCCACATCGCCCGCATCCAGGAGGAGTTGGACCACCA
Organism: Streptomyces sp. NPDC048197; assembly: GCF_043202395.1. NCBI lineage: Bacteria > Bacillati > Actinomycetota > Actinomycetes > Kitasatosporales > Streptomycetaceae > Streptomyces > Streptomyces sp. NPDC048197. The sequence continues at coordinate 178,885 of NZ_JBIDAJ010000010.1, read as the reverse complement.
CGCCGATCTGACGCTGGGCTACAACCGGCTGACCGTCGCGGTGAACACCCACAGCATCGGCGGCAAGGTCACCGACCTCGACTTCCAACTGGCCCGCCGCATCGAGGAGATCGCCGGGGCACACGGCGCGCACTGACCGGTGCGGTACCCGCCCGGCCCGCCGGGCGGGCCCCGCTCAGTCGCCCGAGCGCGGCTTCACCACCCGGCCCGCCCGGGCCAGCTCCACGTTGAACTGCGCGCCCGACAGCAGCGACAGGTGCGAGAACCACAACCAGATCAGGAACACCACCGGCCCCGCCAGCGAGCCGTAGAGCCGGTTGAAGGTGCCGACGCAGTCGACGTAGACGGCGAAGCCCGCGGACGACACCAGCCACAGCAGCACCGCGACCACACCGCCGGGCGCCGCCCGCCGCACCCCGCGCGAACTCGGCGGCCCGGACCGGAACAGCACCATGGCCAGCACGGCCGCCAGGACCAGCAGCAGCGGCCACTTCAGCACGTTCCAGGTGGCCTCACCGGCATCGCCCAGCCCGAGCGCCCGGCCCGCCCAGGCCGCGATCGGCCCGCTCACCAGCAGCGCCACCGCGCTGCTGATCAGCAGCGCCATCAGCAGCAGCGCGGTGGCCAGGATGCGCGGCGCCTTGCGCCACGGCGGCCGGTCGTCCTTCGTCCGGTGCATGGCGTGCAGCGCCCGGCGGAACACCGCCAGATAGCTGCACGACGACCACAGCGCGCTGACCAGCGCACCGCCCACCACCACCCACGCCGCGGTGCGCTGCTGCGCCATGGTGGCCAGCGCGCGGTGCACGGTCCCGCCCGACCCGGCCGGCGCCAGCGAACTGATCTGGTCGACGAGCTGCTCGGTGGCCGCCGGATCGGCCAGGCCGATCAGCGACACCGTGACGATCAGCGACGGCAGCAGCGCCAGCACCGAGTAGTACGTCAGGCTCGCCGCCCAGTCCGTGACGTCGTCGTGCCACACCGACAGCGGTGTCCGGCGCAGTGCGGTGCGGCACTGGGCCCAGGTGGGACGGGTGGCCGGCTGCCGCGGCCCGGCCGCCCCCAGGGCCCGGTCCAGCAGTGTCCGGTCCATCCCGCGACGCGTCCCGGTGTCGCCCATGTCGTCATCCGTCCTCTCCGTCGGTACGTCCTGCATCATCCCCCGCCGGCGGGACCGCCCACGCCACGGTGACCTGCGCCCGCGGTGCGCCGGCCCGGCGACGTTCCCGCCCGTACCGCTACTCCTGCCCGCGTGCGCGCCGGAACCGCAGTGCCGCGTCCGCCAGGTCCACCAGCGGCTCCGGGTAGTCGAGCGCCGCGCGCTCGGGCCCGCTCAGCCGCCACGGCCGGTGCACCGAGGGCCCGTCGAGGCCCGCCAACTCGGGGACCCACCGCCGCACATATTCACCCTCCGGGTCGAACCGTCCGGCCTGTACGAGCGGATTGAGGACCCGGTTGGGCCGGGTGTCGGTCCCGGTCCCCGCCATCCACTGCCAGTTCAGCTGGTTGTTGGCCACGTCACCGTCCACCAGCAGGTCCAGGAAGTGCCGGGCGCCCACCCGCCAGTCCACGTACAGCGTCTTGGTCAGGAAGCCGGCCACCAGCATGCGGGCCCGGTTGTGCATCCACCCCTCGTGCCGCAACTGCCGCATCGCCGCGTCGACCACCGGGAACCCGGTCCGGCCGTCCTTCCAGGCCGCCACCTCCGCGTCCGCCCGCCGCCACCGGTCGCCCCGGGAACGGTAGTCGGCGGCCGCCGCATCCGGGCGGGCGGCCAGTACCTGGTGGTGGAAGTCCCGCCAGGCCAGCTGCCGTACGAAGGACTCGGGCCCGGCCCCGGCCCGCTTGGACGCCTTGTGCACCAGCTCCACCGACGAGAGACAGCCGAAGTGCAGATACGGCGACAGCCGCGAGGTGGCATCGCCCGCGAGGTCGTCGTGCCGCTCCTCGTAAGCGGCGAGACCGGACCGCTGCCAGGACGCGAACCGGCGGCGGCCGGCCCGCTCGCCGCCTTCCGGGAGCGCCGGCGACGGCCGGCCGCCCGGGCACAGCTCCGCCGCCGACGGCACCGCCCCGGACCGCAACCCCTCCGGCACCGGCACCACCCGCGGTGCCGGCAGCACCGCCCGCAGCTTCTCGGCCCGCCAGCGCCGGAAGTACGGCGTGAAGACCGCGAAGTGGTCCCGGCCCGGCCCGGCGGGCAGCACCGCACCCGGCGGTACGGCGGTGATCACCGCGTCGTGGACGACCAGCGCCCGCCCCGCACCGGCCAGCGCCTCGGCCAACCGCCGCTCCCTGCGCTGCGCGTAGCCGCTCACCCCGGCCGCGAGATGCACCTCCCCGGCCCCGGTCTCCGCCGCTACCCGGCAGGTCTCGGCCACCACATCGCCCGTACGGAGGACCAGCTGGCCGCCCCGTTCGCGCAGCTGCGCATCGAGGTCCGCCAGCGCCCCGGCCAGGAAGGCGGCCCGGTTGGGCACCGCGAACCCGGCCCGCGCGATGCCGGTATCGACCACGAACAGCGGCACCACCCGCGCCGCGGCGCGCAACGCGGCCCGCAGCACCGGCTGGTCGTGCACCCGCAGATCGGAACTGAACAGACAGATCGCCACATCCATGGCCCCTCTCTACACCGGGCCGCGGCAGGATCAGGCGAACGGCAGGCCCCGCCACGGCGAGGACGGATCCTGGGTGAGCACCCGGTGCAGATGCACCGTCTCCGCGTACGCGGCACCGAACCAGCCGTTGTCGAAGGCCAGCACCCGGCCCAGTGCGTACCCCGCGGCGAACTCCTCCCACGAGCCGTACACCTCCGCGGCCCGGGCCCCGGCACGCTGGACCGCCTGCTCGGCCTGCGGCGGCGCGCACAGCCGGGCGCCCAGGCCCCACCGGACCAGCGCCACGGCATGGGCGAGGTCCAGCGCCACCACGGACACCACCGCACCGCCGGCCGGCAGCAGCCCGTCCGCGCGGAACCGCTCCTCGTACCGGGCCACCGGCTCGGGCAGGTGGGGCGCCGCGTCGTCGGTGGCCGGCGCCGCGTCCCCGTCCGTGGTGCGCCGGTCCGCCCGGGCGCGCAGCGCCGCCTCGGCGTCCGCCGGCGTGAATTGGCCCGCCAGCAGCTGCTCCAGGCGCTGCTGCCAGCCCACCGGGTCGGTCACCGACCACTGCTCGCGCAGCGTGCCGGCGTCCGTCGCGGGGTCGAGGAACGCCGTCCCCAGCTCGTTCCAGGGCACGCTGTGATGCACCGCGAGCGGCGCGCCGCACGCCAGCCCCTGCGCCACCGGCCCGTGCAGCGGACCGCCGAAGTGCGTGACCAGCAGCCCGCCCGGCCGCACCCCGACCTGGGCGCGGACCCGCAGCCAGCCGGCCCGGTGGGCGGGCGTGGCGGCCAGGTACGCGGCGCACGGCGTGCCGGGGTCGACCGCCAGCCGCCACTTGTCGTTCGGCCAGTCCTGCGCCAGCTCCTCCAGCGACACCCGGTCGAAGAGCTGCTGCGGCTGCCACGGCGGCAGCATGCCGCGGGTCAGGACGGGGATGCACTTCCCGCCGACCGCAGGGTCGTCGTAGACGGGCAGCGGGTCCTGGCCCTGCTGAGGGGCCGCCAGATACAGGTCCTCGCCGGCGATCGCGGCGACCTGTCCGTCCCCGTCACCACGTGCCGTCGCTTCATACAGCCGCCGCTCGGTATCCGTCGGCGGCATCCATCCCGGAGTTGCCACGGCTCCGACCCTACGAGGACCGTCGCGCGCCGCGGACTTCGGGGTTGCCGGCCCGGCAAGGCCGCTTGCGGCCGCCGCCCGACGGCCCGGCCGCGGTCGTCCGCTTCCGGTCGTCAGCCCTGGTTCAGCGGATTCGGCGTGATCACGGCGAAGGTGGCGCCCTGCGGGTCCGTCACCACGGCCATCCGGCCGGCCATCATGTCGAACGGCTGCTGGAGCGCCGCGCCGCCGGCCGCGATCACCTTCGCCACCGTCCGGTCGGTGTCCGCCACCGAGAAGTACGGCAGCCAGTGCGAGGGCGTGTCGGGCGCCATCTGCTCGGACATCGGCTGCATACCGCCCACCGCACGGTCCTCCACCTTGAGCGCGTAGTAGTTGTCGGCGCCTTGCAGAGGGACGTTCTCGATGCCCAGCGCGGCCCGGTAGAAGGCCGCCGCGGCGGAGCGGTCGGTGGTGTTGAGCTCGTTCCAGATCAGCGCGCCGTGCTCGTTGACGATGCCCGCGCCGGGGAAGTCGACGGCTTGCCAGACACCGAACACCGCCCCCGTCGGGTCGGCCGCGATGCACATCCGGCCGAGCGACATCACGTCCGTGACCGGCATCAGGATCGTGCCGCCGGCCTTGCTGACCGCCTCCGAGGCGGTGTCCGCGTCGTCGGCCGCGAGATAGGTGGTCCACACCGTCGGCGGCGGGGGCTGGTTGTCCATCGCGAGCGCGGCCATGATGCCGGCCACCGGCCTGCCCTTCAGCTGGCACACCGCGTAACCGCCGGTCTCGGGGGGCCCGATCTCACCGGTCCAGCCGAAGACGCTCGCATAGAAATCGATGGCGGCCTGCTGGTCGGGGGCCGCGAGGTCGACCCAGCAGGGGGTCCCGGGCTGATAGGGAGAGGTGACGTCGGGCATCGTGGCCTCCTCGGGGGCAGGGGCGGGCCGGGCCGCGCGAACCGCCCGCCGGGCGCGCCCGGGGACGCCGCACGCTCCACCCTCCACACTTCCTGCCGTCCGCCGACCCCGCCACTCGGGCCCGCGGGCCCATGACACGGCGCCACCCGGCGGTCCGGGCGGCGCCGTGCGCGGGGGAATCAGGCCATGTCGAACGTGGCCGGGTCCGGGCCGAGTCGGCTGCCGGTCTCCAGGCCGGCCAGCGCCGCGAAGTCGTCACCGTCCAGCACGAAGCCGAACACGTCGATGTTCTCGACGATCCGCGAGGGGGTGACGGACTTCGGGATGACGACGTTGCCGATCTGGAGGTGCCAGCGCAGCACCACCTGGGCGGGCGTCCTGCCGTGCTTGGCGGCGATCCGGCCGATCGTCGGGTCGTCGAGGAGGCCCCGGCCCTGGCCGAGCGGCGACCAGGCCTCGGTCGCGATGCCGTGCCGGGCGTGGAAGGCGCGGGCCTCCTCCTGCTGGAGGTGCGGATGCAGCTCGATCTGATTGACGGCGGGCACGACGGAGGTCTCGCCCAGCAGCCGCTGCAGGTGCTCGGGGAGGAAGTTCGAGACGCCGATGGCCTTGGCGCGGCCGTCGGCGAGGATCTTCTCGAGCGCCTTGTAGGTCTCGATGTAGATGCCCTTGGAGGGGACCGGCCAGTGGATGAGGTAGAGGTCCACGTACGCCAGGCCGAGCTTGGTCAGCGAGGCGTCGAAGGCGCGGAGCGCCGCGTCGTAGCCATGACCGGAGTTCCACAGCTTGGTCGTGACGAACAGCTCTTCGCGGGGGATGCCCGAGGCGGCCAGCGCCTTGCCCGTGCCCTCTTCGTTGCCGTAGGCCGCCGCGGTGTCGATGCTGCGGTAGCCGGCGGCCAGGGCCTGTCCGACGGCGGTGAACGCCTGGTCGTCCTCGACCTGCCAGACGCCGTAGCCGAGCTGCGGCATGGCGATGCCGTTGTTGAGCGTGATGGACGGAACCTTGCTCACGGGGGGATCGGTCCTTACGTCGACGTTCGTGTTCCGGACGGTTCAACGATCATCCGCCCCGGCACATTCCCGCGCACGCCGGCGCTGAGTTCGCCGAGGGTGAAGCCGCCCGCCCAGAGCACCACCACCCCGGCGAACAGTTCCAGCGCGCCCACCAGGCCGGGCAGCCCGCCGGAAACCGCCGGCGCGCCGGGGGAGAGGCCGTCGGCGACCGCTTGGCCGAGCCACAGACAGCCGCCGCAGGCGAACGCCGAGGCACTGCCCGTCCATGCCAGGGCGAGCGGCACCCGCACCGGCAGCCGGGGCCGTAGCCGCGGGAGGACCAGGAGCAGCAGCCCGGCCGCGCCGGCGAGCGAGAGCAGACCCTGCGACCAGTCCGACGCGGCGCTCAGCACCGTACCCCCGCCCGCGTCACCCGCCGGCACCCCGAGCGTCGAGCCCGCGCCCCACAGCACGTCCACACCGCCCAGTACGGCGAGCAGCACCGCCGCCGGCACCAGGAAGATCCGCTGCAAAGCCCGGCTGCCGGTGTCCGGCAGCGCGCCCACCGGGCGCCGCAGCAGACCGCCCCACCGCTGGTGCGCGTAGACCGCGAAGGCGCCGAGCAGCGTCACGCCCTCCACGAGGAAGCCGCCGTAGACCACCCCGCAGACCCAGGGCGCGAGGAAGTCCCCGGCCGCCATCGGGTTGGGCCGGCCCGTCAGGAGCCCCGCGACGCTGCCGCCCACCACGCCCGTGACCAGCGGCACCAGCAGCCCGGAGGCCATCCACAGCGGGAAGGCCAGCAGCCAGGCGGGGGCACGCCGGCCGCCCGGGCGGGCCAGGGTGTGCGCCACTGCCGCCGCGACCGCGTCGAGCAGGAAGGTGAAGAGGTTGGCCGCGAACCAGACGGCGCGGCCGATGCGGTGGGTGTCGACCACACCGACGTCGAAGCCCAGCACCCACAGCAGTTTGAGCGTCAGATAGGGCAGGCAGGCGACGACCGCGATCCGGCCGAGGACGGTGAGACGGCGAGAGTCCATGCAGCGGAGTCTGCTGCGCCGCCGGCCCGGGATCGTCGTGCCCGGGACCGATCCGGCTCCGCCGCACGGGGGAGCCGCCCACCGCCCCGGGCCGGTACCTCCGGCCCGGCACGCCTCACCCCTTGGTACGTCTCATCCCTTGTACAGCGCGTCCACCTCCACCGAGTACGCCGTCTCGATCGCCTTGCGCTTGAGCTTCAGCGACGGCGTCAGCAGCCCGTGCTCCTCGGTGAACTGGTGGGCCAGTATCCGGAACGTACGGATCGACTCGGCCTGCGAGACCAGCGTGTTGGCGGCCACCACGGCGCGCCGGATCTCGGTCTCCAGGTCCGGGTCGCGCACCAGGTCCGTCGGCGGCATCTCCGGCTTGCCGCGCATGGTCAGCCAGTGCGCGACGGCCTCCGGGTCGAGGGTGACCAGCGCGGCGATGAACGGCCGGTCGTTGCCGACCACGATGCACTGGGCGACCAGCGGATGCGCCCGCACCCGCTCCTCCAGGGACACCGGTGAGACCGTCTTGCCACCGGAGGTGACCAGCACCTCCTTCTTCCGGCCGGTGATCGTCAGATAGCCGTCCTCGTCGAGCGCGCCCAGGTCACCGGTGGCGAACCAGCCGTCGTGCAGCACCGCGTCGGTCGCCTTGGGGTCGTTGTGGTAGCCGTGGAAGATCTGCCCGCCGTACAGCCAGATCTCGCCGTCCTCCGCGATGTGCACGGTCGTGCCGGGGACGGGGGTGCCGACGGTGCCGAAGCGGGTCCGCTCGGGCGGGTTGGCGGTGGCTGCCGCGGTGCTCTCGGTCAGGCCGTAGCCCTCGAAGATCCGCACGCCCGCGCCGGCGAAGAACAGCCCCAGCCGGCGCCCCATCGCCGAACCGCCGGACATCGCGTGCCGCACCCGGCCGCCCATCGCCGTACGGACCTTGCTGTAGACCAGCTTGTCGAAGAGCTGGTGCTGCATCCGCAGGGAGGCGCTGGGACCCGAGCCGGTGCCGAACGCCTTGTTCTCCTGCGCCTCGGCGTAACGGACCGCGATCTCCACGGCCTTGTCGAACGGGCCGACCTTGCCCTCCGCCTCGGCCTTCCGCCGGGCCGCGGCGAAGACCTTCTCGAAGATGTACGGCACCGCCAGGATGAACGTCGGCCGGAAGGTCTGCAGGTCGGGCAGGAGCGCCCGGGCCGCCAGCTCGGGCTGGTGGCCCAGCTTGACCCGGCCGCGGACCGCGGCGACCTGCACCATCCGCCCGAAGACGTGCGCCAGCGGCAGGAACAGCAGGGTCGCCGCCTCGTCGTTCGGCTTCGAGGTGAAGACCGTCTCGTACCGCATGACGATGTTGTCGGCCTCGGCCATGAAGTTGGCGTGGGTGATCACACAGCCCTTGGGCCGGCCGGTGGTGCCCGAGGTGTAGATGAGCGTCGCGGTGGCGTCCGGGGTGACCGCCATCCGGTGGCGGTGCACCACGTCGTCGTCGATGTGCGCACCGGCCGCGGTCAGCTCCGCCACCGGGTCGGCGTCCAGCTGCCACAGCTTGCGCAGCTGCGGAAGCCGGTCGATGACCGAGCCGACGGTCATCGCGTGGTCCTCGTGCTCCACCAGGCACGCCGAGACGCCCGCGTTGTGCAGCATCCAGAAGACCTGCTCGGCCGAGGACGTCGGATACAGCGGGACGGACTGGACACCGATCGACCACAGCGCGAAGTCGAACAGGGTCCACTCATAGCGCGTACGGGACATGATGCCGACCCGGTCGCCGAACCGGACGCCCTGCGCGAGCAGGCCCTTGGCCAGCGCGATCACCTCGTCCCGGAACTGGGCGGCGGTGACGTCCTGCCAGTTCCCCGCGTCGTCCTTGCGGGCCAGCGCGACGCGTCCGGGATCGGCCTCGGCGTTGTCGTACACGGCATCCGCCAGCCCGCCGACCCGGGGCGCGGTCGCCAGAGGGGGGACGGTGAACTCGCGCAATGACCTAGCTCCTCGTGGTGTTGCTCACAAGGCCGCGACCGTACCCCACGGGGGCGTCATCCGGCAGGTGCCTGCCACGGCGCGAAATCGTCCCCGCGGGAACGCGCCAAGAGGAGAAAACGGATGACTTCGGAGAAGCAGGGACACGATCCGTGCTGTTCAACGCCGGACGATCACGACGCCGGGACCATATCTGCACCAAATCTCTGCACCTGACCCCGGATCACACGCTCTGGTCGCGGAACATCCGTGGTCACGCCCGCTACGGAAGCTGCAGCCGGTCGCCGCCGGCCAGGATCGCTTCGGCCAGTGCCTCCGCCGGGCCCCGGGCCGCGCGATCGCGCCGCCCATGGAGAAGAGCGAAATCCACGCCGCCCAGTTCCGGCAGACCCGACCGTGGCTGAATCTGCACCAGACCTGGCGGGATCATGCCCTTGGTATGTGCCATAACGCCCAGACCTGCCCGGGTTGCGGCGATCAGTCCGTTGAGGCTTCCGCTGGTGCAGGCGATCCGCCACTCCCGGCCCTGCCGCTCCAGCGCCTCCAGCGCCCGGGCCCGGGTGACCGCGGGCGGCGGGAAGACCACCAGCGGAACCGGCCGCTGCGGCTCCAGCCGCAGCCGCTCGGCGCCCACCCACACCAGCCGGTCGCGCCACACCAGCCGGCCGCGGCTCTCCTCCGGACGCCGTTTGGCGAGCACCAGATCCAGCCGCCCGGCCGCCAGCAGCTCGTGCAACGTGCCCGACAGCTCCACGGTCAGCTCCAGATCGACCTCGGGGTGGTCCCGCCGGAACCCTTCGAGCACCTCCGGCAGCCTGGTCAGCACGAAGTCCTCCGACGCCCCGAACCGCAGCCGGCCGCGCAGCCGGGTCCCCGCGAAGAAGCTCGCGGCCCGCTCGTTCGCCTCCAGGATCGTGCGCGCGAAACCGAGCATCGCCTCGCCGTCCTCGGTCAGCTCCACGCCATGGGTGTCCCGGACGAACAACCGCCGCCCGGCCGCCTCCTCCAGCTTCCGCACATGCTGGCTCGCGGTGGACTGCCGCAGCCCGAGCCGCTGCGCGGCCTGCGTGAAGCTGAGCGTCTGCGCCACGGCAAGGAACGTGCGCAGCTGCACGGGCTCGAACATGACACCTCCGGGGGCGGCCATCGCGATCCATGATGACAGTGACCACGGTAAGAGGGCTTCCCGATCGCCGCCCGGCCCGGCACCCTGGGCAGCGCACCACCCGCTGTCCGCCGGACCACCGAAGAGAGACCATGCGCCACCCCTTGCCCAAGCCGCCCTCCTGGCTCCCCGTGGACGGCTACATCCTGGCGCTGGTCGGCACCGTCGCCCTGGCCGCACTGCTGCCCGCCCGCGGACCGGCCGCGACGGCCGCCGGGGGCACCTCCACGACAGCCGTCGCGCTGCTCTTCTTCCTCTACGGCGCCCGGCTCTCCACCCGCGAGGCGATGGCCGGCCTGCGCCACTGGCGGCTCCACCTGACCGTCCTGGCCTGCACCTTCGCCGTCTTCCCGGTGCTCGGCCTGGCCGCCCGCGGGCTCGTCCCGTACGTCCTGCCGCCCGCCCTCCACACCGGGCTGCTGTTCCTGTGCCTGGTCCCCTCGACGGTCCAGTCGTCGATCGCCTTCACCTCCCTCGCCCGCGGCAACGTCGCGGCCGCGATCTGCGCCGGCTCCTTCTCCAGCCTCGTCGGCATCGTCGTCACCCCGCTGCTCGCCGGGCTGGTGCTGCACGGCAGCGGCGGCGGGTTCTCGGCCGGCTCGCTGGTCACGATCGTCTGCCAGCTGCTGCTCCCGTTCCTGGCCGGGCAATTCCTGCGCCGCTGGATCGGGCCGTTCCTCACCCGCCACAAGAAGGCCCTCGGCCACGTGGACCGCGGCTCGATACTGCTCGTCGTCTACAGCGCCTTCAGCACCGGGATGGTCCAGGGCATCTGGCACCAGGTCTCGCCGCTGCGGCTGCTGTGCCTGCTGGGCGTGGAGGCCGTGCTGCTCGCCGTGATGCTGACCGGGACGTCGTACGGGTCGCGGCGGCTCGGCTTCGGCCGCGCGGACCGCATCGCGATCACCTTCGCCGGGTCCAAGAAGAGCCTGGCGGCCGGGCTGCCGATGGCCAGTGTGCTGTTCGGCGCCCAGGCCGGCCTGGCGGTGCTGCCGCTGATGCTCTTCCACCAGATGCAGCTGATGGTGTGTGCCGTGCTGGCCCGGCGCTGGGCCGCAGACGCAGACGCAGACGCAGACGCAGACGCAGCCGCGGCGGCGGGACCGGAGCCGCGGCGGGAGGACGACGACCCCGCCGCGGCGGCCGGCGGTGGGAGTTACCTGCCCGGCCCGCCGACCCGGTCCAACGACAGCCCCAGCACCAGCGGCGCGCTCACCGAGGCGTCGTCCTCACGGACGCCGGACAGCTCCGCGTCGGTCAGTGCCCGGCGGTAGACCCGCACCTCGTCCAGCGCGCCGGTGAACTGCGCACGGGCGTCCGGCCGCTGGCCGAGGTGCACGCCGAAGACCGACCCGCGGCTGACCGACCCCGGAACGTCGGGCACGACGGTGGTCTCGGTGCCGTCGACGGTGATCAGCAGCCGGCCCCCGGTGCGGCGCAGCGCCAGATGGTGCCAGTCGCCGTCGTTGTAGGCGCCGTTGGTGGCGGCCTGGGCGGTGGCGGCCGGCTCGGCGCCGTCGACCGCGGTGAGCCGGGCGACGATCCTGCCGTGCACCGGATCGCCCTCCAGCGCGACCTGGGGCGCCCTGGTGCCGACACCGCCCATCCACAGCAGCGGCTGCTCCCCGGTCCCGGCCTCGTAACGGAACCACAGGCTGCAGGTGAAGTCGTGGGTGCCCAGCGGGAGGGAGGTGCGGAACGGGAGGCGTACGGCGTCGTCCTTGCCGTCGAAGTCGAGCGCCCCGCCGAACCGGCCGTCGGTACGGCGCGGACCGCCGAGGACGAGCGCGGGCCGGGCGCCGGGGGCGGTGTCGCGGGTCGTGGGGTCGGGGCCGCGGCGCGGGCCGAGCCACTCCTCGGTGAAGCGGACGAAGCGGATCTCGTCCCGGGCGTCGACCCGGCCGCCCTCGTACATCAGGCCGGTGACGTCGGGGGAGACGGCGACCAGGTCCGAGTAGCCGGACCAGTCGGTGGTGACCCGGGCGCCCCGGTCGACGCCCTCCCAGGTGCGGCCCTCGTCCCAGGACGAGCGGATGGTCATGGTCCGGCGGCGGTCGGGGTCGGCGGGCGCGGCGAAGAGGGTGCGGCTGCGGCCGCCGGCGGCGGCGGACGAGTGCGGCAGGCGCAGCGCGGAGGCCTGCACCATCGGCGTATAGAGGTCGGGGAGGGCGCGGAACGGGGCGCTGAAGGAGCCACCGCCGTCGCGGCTGACCGCCCACGTCCGATGTCCCAGGTCGGTGCCGTCCTGTTCGCGGCCGTTGACGTAGATCGCACCGTCGGAACGTTCCAGCAGCGTCATCTCCGAGGGCTTCTGCCGAAAGGTTCCGTCCACGGCGATCGGCCAGGTGTCGAGCGCCCCGACCTTCCAGGTGTCCCCGCCGTCGTCGCTGTGGACCAGGGCGGCGTGGTTGGCGGTGACCCGATTGCCCGCGTAGCTCTCGGCGTTGATGCCGAAGACCAGCCGGCCCGCGTGCCGCCCGCGGGTGAGCTGGATGCCGTGCACCGGGCCGGTGGCGTACCAGGAATTCCACCGCGCGGGCCGGATGTCGGACGTCAGATCACGGGGCGCGGACCAGGTGGCGCCGTCGTCGTCGCTGTACTGGAGGTGCGGGGTGCGGTCACAGGGCACATCGCAGCTGAGGCCGTCCGTCCGGCCCTTGTTGTACGTCTCGGCGAGCACGATGCGGCCGGTACGGCGGTCCACGACGGGCGCCGGGTTGCCGTGGGTGTCGCCGCCGCCGCGATTGACGACCTGCAGCGGACCCCAGGTGCGGCCGCCGTCGGTGGAGCGTTTGAGGACCAGGTCGATGTCGCCGGAGTCGCCGCAGTCGTGCCGCCGGCCCTCGGCGAAAGCGAGCAGGGTGCCGTGGGTGGACCTGACCACGGCCGGTATCCGGAAGCAGAAGTAGCCCTGTTCCTGGGCGGCCTTGAAGAGGACCTGCTGCTCGAAGCCGCCGGCCGGCGGTACGACTGCGGCGGCGCCGGGCACGTCCGGCGCCGCGTCGGGTGCCGCCTGGGCGGGGGAGTTCGGCAGGAGGGTGAGGGCTGCGACGGTCAGCGCGGAGAGCAGGAGGGCGGCGCGGCGGCGCCTGGATCTGCGGCGGGGGCTGGGGTGTGCGCGGAGAACTGACGTCATGGTCCGGCCTGCCCTTCGAGGGATCGGCGGTCGGGTCATCAGGACATCCCACGTCCTATGTGCATCCCTGACGGAAGCTACTGCCGCGTGCGGACCGCGACAAGGAGGTGCGACGGTTCTCCACGCCCCAACAGGAATTCACCCACCCGGCCGCACCCGCCCCGCCCTCCCGGGCCGTACATTCCCGCCCCACGGGGCCGTAGATCTCCCGCCCTCCCGGCCCTGCGAGGTCGCCGCTCGCCGCTCGCCGCTCGCCGCTCGCCGCTCGCCGCTCGACGGTGCTCACGGCCGCAGCACGACCTTGCCGAGGTTGGCCCGGCCCTCGATGATCTCGTGCGCCTTAGCGGCGTCCGCCAGCGGGAGTTCGGCATGGACCGCCACCCGCAGTCGCCCGGAACCGGCCAGTTCCCACAGCTGTTCGCGATGGCGTTCGTACCGCTCCCGGTGGACGGTGGCGAACCGGCGCATGGTCAGCCCGATGACGGTCTTCGAACCGGCCAGCAACTCGTACGCCGGGACGGTCCCGCCACCGGAGTTGAAGAAGACCAGCCGGCCGCCCTCGGCCACCGCGGCCAGTGCCCGCGGCAGCACCTCGCCGCCCACCCCGTCCAGCACCACGTCGACCGGCTCGCCCCAGGACTCCTGGTCGTACGTCACCACCTCGTCGGCGCCCAGGTCGTACAGGAACTCCGCCTTGGCGGCCGAACCGACGGCGGCCACCACCCGTGGCACGCCCTGCAACTTGGCCAGTTGGACGGCGAGGTGCCCGGTGCCGCTGGCCGCGCCGGTGATCAGCACCGACTCGGCGCCCCGCGGGTCCGCGGTGCTGAGCGCGGCGAGCGCGACATGGCCGCTGCGCACCAGCGCCACCGCGTCCACCGCGCTCGCCCCGTCCGGTATCCGGCTCGCCAGGAAAGCGGGCGCCAGAGCGAGTTCGGTGTACGAGCCGGTGAGCGTGAGCGAGGTGACGCGGTCGCCGACGGCGAAGCCGGTGACGTCCGGGCCGAGCGCGACGACCTCGCCGGCGATCTCCCCGCCGGGCATCGAAGGGAGCGGATCGCCGCCGCCCTTGCCGTCGCCGCGGACCCGCCGTACGCACGGCAGGGTGACGCCGATCGCCTCGGTGCGGACCAGGAGTTCACCGGGACCGGGCACCGGCGCCTCGGCCTCCTCGACGCGCAGGACCTCGGGACCGCCGTAGGAATGGAATCGGACTCGGCGCATGGGCCGGCACCTCCAGGAAGAGTCGGCCGACGGGCGCCGGCCGGTTTCATTGGGTGCCCCAACGATAACCACAAACCATTGGGCCTGCAATGGTTTTTCGTTGGTCCTCCCCATGGAATTCGCTACGGTGGTCCCATGTCCGACGACGACACCCCCTACGCCCCCAGCCGTATCCGCGCCCTCCCCAGCTGGCTGCTGGGCCGCGCCGCGGCCCGCGGCCACCGACTGGTCGCCGACGCCCTCGCCACCGAGGGCATGCGGATGATGCACCACGCCGTCCTGTCGGCGGTCGACGAGCTCGGTCCGGTCTCCCAGGCAGAGCTCGGCCGGACCCTCGGCATCGACCCCAAGGACATGGTCGCGCTCGTCAACGACCTGCAGAAAGACGGACTGGTCACCCGCACCCCCGACCCCAGGGACCGCCGCAAGAACGCCGTCGAGATCTCCCCCGCCGGCAAACAGCGGCTCCGCCGCACCCAGCAGCTCGGCGACCAGGCCAACGCGGAACTCACCGCTGCCCTGACCCCCGACGAACGCGCCCAGCTGATCACCCTGCTCGGCAAGATCGCCCTGCCGGACCAGTGACCGGCCCGGACGGCCGCCGGCTCACGCACCGACCCCCGCCCCTCGCCCGGACCTCAGCCCGCCACCGGGTCCCGGCCCGCCGCCCGGCCTCAGCTCGTCGCGGCCGTCGCGGGCAGGGCGAGGCGGTGCTCACCCGCGTACACGTTCATCGACGCACCGCGCAGAAAGCCCACCAGGGTCAGACCCGTCTCCGCCGCCAGGTCCACGGCCAGCGACGACGGGGCCGAGACCGCAGCCAGGGCCGGAATCCCCGCCATCACGGCCTTCTGCGCCAGCTCGAACGACGCCCGGCCGGAAACCAGCAGAACGCTCCGGGAGAGCGGCAGTTGCCCGTTCTGCAGGGCGCGGCCGATCAGCTTGTCGACGGCGTTGTGCCGCCCCACGTCCTCCCGTATGTCGAGCAGTTCGCCGTCCTCGGTGAACAGGGCCGCCGCATGGAGCCCCCCGGTCCGGTCGAAGACCCGCTGGGCCGCCCGCAGCCGGTCGGGCAGTCCGGCCAGCAGCTCCGGCTCCAGCCGCAGCGGTGGGGCGTCATCGATCGTCCAGCGAGCCGTCGTACGCACCGCGTCGAGGCTCGCCTTGCCGCACAGTCCGCAGGACGAGGTCGTGTAGACGTTCCGCTCAAGGGTGATGTCGGGGACCGTCACGCCCGGCGCGGTCTGCACGTCCACCACGTTGTACGTGTTCGCCCCGTCCGCCGTCGCACCCGCGCAGTACACGATGTTCTGCAGATCGCCGGCGCCGCCCAGCACCCCCTCGCTGACCAGGAACCCGGCCGCCAGGGCGAAGTCGTCGCCCGGGGTGCGCATGGTGATCGCCAGCGGCTTCCCGTTCAGCCGGATCTCCAGTGGTTCCTCGGCGACAAGGGTGTCCGGACGGGCGGAGACCGCCCCGTCCCGGATGCGGATGACCTTGCGTCGCTCCGTGACTCGTCCCATGTCGTCCTCAGTCCCGGTTCGGTATGTGCTGGTGGCCGCAGCGCTTCACGACCTCATTGTCCTGCACGTACGGACCGACCTCGCATCCGAGGCCGCCCGCCCGCCGCGGCGGACACCGGCGGCGACTGCGACCGGGAACGACTGCGACCGGCAACGACCTACATGGTCCGATCCGCGAGACCACACCCGGCTGCCACCCCTCAGCCGGGTAATGTGCAGGTGATCACCAGCGGAGTACCGAGCGACGCACCGGAACGACCACGGATGGCGAGAGGCACATGAGCGAAGGGACACCGGCGGCCGGCGAAGCGGCCACCGTCGCCGACCAGGCGGCCCGTGAGCAACTGCGCTATCTGCGCGGCAGCATCGACAACCTCGACGCCGCGCTGGTGCATCTGCTCGCCGAGCGCTTCAAGTGCACCCAGCAGGTCGGTGAACTCAAGGCCCGGCACAGCCTGCCGCCCGCCGACCCGGCCCGCGAGGCGGCGCAGATCGAGCGCCTCCGCCGCCTGGCCGAGGACGCCCGGCTGGACCCGGCGTTCGCGGAGAAGTTCCTCAACTTCATCATCGACGAAGTGGTCCGCCACCATAAGGCCATCGCCAAACAGAACAACCGCTGACGCGCTTGGCCGGCCGCCCACGTACCTGTCTGCGGCGCCGCGGGGCTTGCTCGCCGTTGCGCGCTTTGCGGCGCCCCCTACGTACTTGGCCGTCCCGCCGCGGGGCTCGTTCGCCGTTGCGCCTGCGGCGGGCTGGGTGGGTGTTGGGTGCGGTGACGGGCCTGCGGGGCCGGTGTTTGGGACTGCTTCGCTTTACGTCCCAAACACCGGCCCCTCCGGCCCGTCCCCTCCCGTTGGGGGATGGGAATGCGGTGGGTGGGGGCGAGCGTTGGGGCTGCAAGGGGTCCTTGGGACCCGTAGGGGACGGTCGAACAGATCCCGTAGGGGATGCACGCGCCCCTTGCATGCCTCAACTCAACGGTAGGGGGGACATATTCCCGCTCCCCCCAAACACCAGGTACACCTAGGACGACGACGCCCACCCCCACCGGCCTTCCACCCCCCACTCACGGGAGGGGCTGGACCGGAGGACGAAGTCTGGAGGGCCGGCACCGCACCCAAAAACACCACGCCCGCCGCCAGGCGCAACGGCGAGCGAGCCCCGCGCCGGGGCAGCCAGGTACGCGGGAGGCGCCGCAAGGCGTGCAACGGCGAGCGAGCCCCGCGACAGGACCGGCGGGTACGTGCGGTGCGCCGCGAAGCGGCAACGGTGGGAGAGCCGCGCGGCGCCGCAGACGGCTACGTACGCGGCGCCGCAAAGCGGCAGCGGCGAGCGAGCCCCGCCGCGGGACAGCCAGCTACGCGGGAGGCGCCGCAATGCGGCAACGGCGAGCGAGCCCCGCGGCGGGAAAGCCGGGTACGTGGGGGGAAGGCCCAGCGCAGCGCAAGGCACTCTGAAACCTTGATATGGTTGTCCACGTCGCCGCGGGAAACGCCCCGCGAAGATCACACCTAGTCCGGGTGGCGGAATGGCAGACGCGCTAGCTTGAGGTGCTAGTGCCCTTTATCGGGCGTGGGGGTTCAAGTCCCCCCTCGGACACCACATGAGAACCCCTGGGAACCCCTGGTTGACCAGGGGTTTTCTGCATGTCTGGGGGTGTGGGGGGTGTGTCGGAGGGCGGTTGTGGGGGATGTCGGAAATTATCTGAAAAAGCTGCTTCAGGCCTATTCCATCCCCTTTGGTCGGGAGTATCCTGAAGACCGGCCTACGGGGCGAGCGAGGGAGTCCGATTGGAGCGGACCTCGCAACGGGGACTTCGGTTCTCGCCGAGGACGTGAGTGAAGGTCGGGCTGAGAGGCTGAAAGGTCATGCGGACCGGACGGCGACCCCCAAGCACCTGATCCGGACAATGCCGGCGAAGGGAGCCCACCTCGTAGGTCTTTGATGTGCGCGCGGGGGTCGGTCATGTGGCGCGGATCAGGTCGGCGCATTTCTCGCCGATCATCATCGTGGTGATGCACGGGTTCACGGCCGGCAGGAACGGCATGGCCGAGCCGTCGGCCACCCGTAGACCGCTGACGCCCTTGACGCGCAGTTCCGGGTCGAGCGGGGCGGCCGGGTCGTCGGGGGCGCCCATGTGGACCGTGCAGGCGGGGTGGTAGACGGTGTTGTGGGTGGCGCGGACGTAGTCCAGCAGTTCCTCGTCGGACCGGGCGGAGGGGCCCGGTGCGAGTTCCGGGCCGGCCCAGTCGGCCATCGGGGCCTGGGCGACGATCTCGCGGGCCAGCCGCAGGCCGTGGAGCATCACCCGGACGTCGTGCTCGTGGGTGAAGTAGCGCGGATCGACCCTCGGCTTGTCGCGGAAGTCCCGGGTGCGCAGGCGCACGGTGCCCAGGGAGCGGGCGCGGGTGACGTTCGGGGTGAGGCAGAAGGCGTTCTCCGAGGTGGGGTAGCCGCGGCGGTAGGTGTTCAGGTCGAACGGCACGGAGCCGTAGTGGAACATCAGGTCCGGGCGGTCCAGGCCCGGCTCGGTGTCGACGAAGATGCCGATCTCCCACCACTGCGTCGACGAGGTGACCATCGGCTGCTTGGCCTCCCACATGATCACGCCCTCCGGGTGGTCCTGGAGGTTCGCGCCGACACCGGGGGAGTCGAGCAGGACGTCCACGCCGACGTCGCGGAGGTGGTCGGCCGGGCCGATGCCGGAGAGCATCAGCAGCTTCGGGGTGTCGATGGCGCCGCAGGAGACGATGACCTCGCGGCGGGCGCGTACGCCGTGGGTGCGGATCAGGTCGGGGGCCAGGTAGTCCACGCCGGTGCAGCGCCGGTCCGGGGCGAAGGTCAGGCGCTTGGCCTGGAGCCCGGTGCGGACGTCGAGATTGCGGCGGGTGCCCATGACGGGGTGGAGGTAGGACACCGAGGACGAGGAACGGGTGCCGTCGGGGCGGCAGTTGATCTGGAACCAGTTGGCGCCGCGGACGACGGTCCGGCCGGTGTTGAACGGGGTGGTGGGGATGCCGGACGCCGCGCACGCCTCCAGCAGGGCCACCCCGCAGGGGTCGTGCGGCGGGACGGTGCGCAGGGTGACCGGGCCGGTGCGGCCGTGGTGGTCACCGGGGGCGTCATTGCTCTCCAGGCGGGTGAAGAGCGGGAAGGTGTCCCGGGAGTGCCAGCCCGAGCAGCCCAGCACGGCCCACTCGTCGAGGTCCTCGGCGGGCGCCCAGAAGGCGATGCAGGAATTGTGCGAGGAGCAGCCGCCCAGCACCTTGGCGCGGGCGTGCCGCATGAAGCTGTTGCCGTTCTCCTGCGGCTCGACCGGATAGTCCCAGTCGTAACCGGACTCCAGCAGGCCCATCCAGCGGTCCAGCCGCAGGATGTTGTCGTCGTCGACGTCGCTCGGGCCGGCCTCCAGCAGGCAGACGGTGACCGCGGGGTCCTCGCTGAGCCGGGCCGCCACGACCGCGCCGGCCGTGCCGCCACCGACCACGACGTAGTCGAACTCGTCCGCAGGGATCTCTTGGGACATCGGGCCGTCTCCAGTCAGGGGGAGGGGGAGGAGGGGGTGCCCGGGCCGCCCTGGCCGCCCGGCTGGGTGTCGTCGGGGAGCACGGCGGCGTGCATGGCCAGCACACCGGTCTTCTTGCGCTGGACGAACCAGTAGTAGGCGAAGCCGCCGAGCCCGACGACGCCGATGAAGAGGAACGCGCCCCAGCGCAGGTACCAGTGCTGCGGGCCGGTCGCGTTGTAGACCGCGGCGCGCGGCCAGGCGAGGTTGAGGGACATGCCCGCGCCCCACAGCACCGCGAGGACGTTGACCGGCAGCCCGAACCTTCCCAGCGAGAACTTGCCCTTGAGGGGCGTCCAGTTGCCGCGCAGCCGCTGCACCAGCATCGGCAGCGTCACCGCCAGGTACGCCAGGTAGATCATGATGATCGCGATGCTGGTGATCACCGAGAAGATCTGCGGCTGGTTGACGTTGAGGAACAGGATGCCGACCGCCACCAGCCCGATGATGATCGCGGGCAGCACCGGGGTCTGGAACCGCGGGCTGACCTTGGCCAGCAGCGAGGCGGCCGGCAGGTTGTTGTCCCGGGCCATGGCGAACGCCAGCCGGATGCCCGCGGTGTGCACCGCCAGCTCGCACACCGTGATCGCGATGACCACGCACCACAGCACGATCTGCCCGATCGTCGACCCGAGGGTGGCCAGCACGACGTACTGGAGGCCGTCCACCGACAGCTCCTTGGCGTGCAGGTCCGGTACGGACAGCAGGGCGAAGAGCAGGATCAGCCCGCCGATCAGGAAGGACGCGATCAGGGCCCGCAGGATCGCGCGCGGGGCGTTGCGGCCGGGGTCCTTGGACTCCTCGCCGAGCGAGGAGGCGGTGTCGAAGCCGTACATGACGTACGCCGAGGCCAGGGACGCGGTGAGGAACGCGCCGAAGTAGCCGAGGGTCTCGCCGCTGCCCAGCCCGAAGGTGTCGGTGATGGCGCTCGGACCGCGGGTGATGTGCGCGGCGAGCAGCAGCACCAGGACGATCGCGGCGATCAGCTCGATGGCCACGCCCGCGGAGTTGATCCGGGCCATCAGCTTCACGCCGAAGGCGTTGACCAGGGTGGTGAAGGCGACCAGGACGGTGCCGAGCAGGACGGCGTTGGCGGCCGCGGACTTCCCGGTGCCGTCGCCGATGAACTGGAACCAGGAGGAGATCTGCGGCAGCGTCACCTGATAGGCCAGCGCCACCGCGGACAGCGACACCATCGAGGCGGTCAGCATCAGCCAGCCGCCGAGCCAGCCGATGTGCGGACCGCCCAGCTTTTTGGACCAGTTGTAGATCGAACCGGCCACCGGATACCGGGCGGCCAGCTCGCAGAAGCACAGGGCCACCATCAGCTGGCCGGCGAACACCATCGGCCAGGACCACCAGTAGGCCGGGCCGCCGTGCGCGACACCGAAGTAGAACAGCTGGAAGGTGCCGGTCAGGATGGAGATGTAGCTGATCCCGGCGGCGAAGGTGTGGAAGTTGCCCAGCGTGCGCTTGAGTTCCGGCTTGTAGCCGAGTTCAGCGAGCGAGGCGTCGTCGTGCGCGTGCTCGTTCCCGGGTGCCGGGCCGTTCCCGTGGGCTCGGCCGTTCCCGGGTTCCGGGCGGGGCGGGCCCGGCGTGCTCATTCGAACCACCTCTGCGGCCGTGGCGCGGTATTGCGCCACACGTGCTTGGCCTCCTGGTACTCGGCCAGCCCTGCCGGCCCCAGCTCCCGGCCCACACCGGACTGCTTCATCCCGCCCCACTCCGCCTGCGGTACGTACGGGTGGAAGTCGTTGATCCAGATCGTCCCGGCCCGCAGCCGCGCGGCGACCCGGTGCGCACGCTCGCCGTCCTGCGTCCACACCGCCCCGGCCAGGCCGTAGACCGTGTCGTTGGCGAGCGAGACCGCCTCGTCCTCGTCGCGGAACCGCTCGACGGTCAGCACCGGGCCGAACGACTCGTCGCGGATCACCGACATGTCCGGCGTGCATTCGTCCAGCACCGTCGGGAGGTAGTAGTAGCCGTTCGCCAGCGACGGGTCGTCCGGCGCCGAGCCGCCGCAGAGCAGCACCGCGCCCTCGTCGAGCCCGGCCGCCACATAGGCCTCGACCTTGGCACGGTGTTCGGCGGAGATCAGCGGGCCGGTGCGGGCGTGCTCGTCGAACGGCCCGCCCAGCCGGATCCGCTGGGCGCGCGAGACCAGTTCGTCCACGAACGCGTCGTGCAGCCCCTCCTGTACCAGCAGCCGGGCGCCCGCCGAGCAGACCTGTCCCGAGTGCAGGAAGACCGCGGTCAGGGCGTAGTCGACCGCGGTGTCGAAGTCGGCGTCCGCGAAGACGATGTTCGGGTTCTTCCCGCCCAGCTCCAGGGCGATCTTCTTCACCGTGGGCGCCGCCGCGGCCATGATCCGCCGCCCGGTGAGCAGCCCGCCGGTGAACGACACCATGTCCACCCGGGGGTCCTCGGTCAGCGGCGCGCCCACCACCGGTCCGGTGCC
The DNA here is from genome assembly GCF_043202395.1 of Streptomyces sp. NPDC048197. Classification (NCBI taxonomy): domain Bacteria; kingdom Bacillati; phylum Actinomycetota; class Actinomycetes; order Kitasatosporales; family Streptomycetaceae; genus Streptomyces; species Streptomyces sp. NPDC048197. The sequence goes on along the minus strand of NZ_JBIDAJ010000010.1, from coordinate 157,193 downwards.
CAGCACCAGGTTGCCGGCACCGGCCGGCAGCCCGGCCTCGTCCAGCAGCCGCATCAGGTGGACGGCGGTGTGCGGGGTGAGCTCGCTGGGCTTCAGCACGAAGGTGTTGCCGGCGGCCAGTGCGGGCGCGACCTTCCACGCGGTCTGCAGCAGCGGATAGTTCCACGGGGTGATCAGGGCGCACACCCCGACCGGCTCGTGCCGCACCGTGCTGTCGGTCTCCGCGATGCCGGTGTCCACCACCCGGTCGGTGCCGCCGGCCGCGGCGAGGTTGCCGAAGTAGCGGAAGCAGTTGGCGATGTCGTCCATGTCGTACTCGCTCTCCACCAGCCGCTTGCCGGTGTCCAGCGATTCCGCCCGGGCCAGCGCGTCCTTGTCGCGCCCCAGCAGCTCGGCGACCCGGAGCACCAGCCGGCCGCGCTCGGCCGCCGGTGTGCGCGGCCAGGGGCCGTCGTCGAAGGCGGTGCGGGCCGCGGTGATCGCCGCCGCGACGTCCTTCGGCCCGCCCTCGTCGACGGTCGCGACCAGCGTGCCGTCCGCCGGACAGCGGATCTCCCGCACCTGCCCGTCGGCCGCTGCGGTCCACTGACCGCCGATGAACAGCTCCGGCATGGTGGTGCCTTTCGTTCTCCGGGCGCTTACGGGGCGGCAGCGCGGGGCACGGCGGACGGTCCGGGGGCGCCCGGCCACCGTCCGGCAGCCGTGCGCACCTCCGTGACGATCACTGCACCGAGCGTAAGACCGCCACCGCGGGTCCGCACGGTGCGAAGGGCCGGCGGGGAGCGGCCGGGACCCGGGCGGGGCCGATGGGGTGACGGCGCGGCCGGACGGGAGAATGGGGCCATGTCCAGCGCGCAGCCAGCACACGAGGAACGGCAGGCTCCGGACCCGTACGAGGAGCATCCGCATGCGGAGGGCCCGCACGCGGAGGGCCCGCACGAGGCGGACCCGCACGAAGTGGAGCCGCACGAGGCGGGCCCGCACGAGGGGCCGTTCACACCGGTCCCCGACGTCGCCGGGTACCTGGCGGGACGCTGGAGCATCGAGCGCACCGTGCAGGACCTGCGGACCGGCACCGAAGGCCGCTTCCACGGCACCGCCGACTTCCGGCCCGACCCGGCCGGCGGCGCGCTGCTGCACGTGGAGGAGGGGGAGCTGACCTGGGACGGCACGGCCTACCCGGCGAGCCGGACGCTCCGCCTGCGGCCCCGCGCCGACGGCAGCGCCGAGATCGACTTCGCCGACGGCCGCCCCTTCCACGACCTCGACCTCACCACCGGACAGTGGACCGCCGTCCACCCCTGCTCCGAGGACCGCTACGAGGGCACCTTCACGGTCCGCTCGGCGGACGAGTGGCACCTGGAGTGGCGGGTCACCGGCCCGGCCAAGCGGCAGCTGCTGCGCACGCGGTACCGGCGGACGGCTGGCTGAGCGCGGCGGTCCGGGGCTATCCGCCGCCCTTATCCTGGGAGCAAGCAGCCGTCCCCCGTAGTTGCGTTACGGGGGACGGCTGTGGTGTCCGGCTGTCCGTCAGACACAGGCCTTCAGGCTGCCGGTGGCGGTCACCCCGCCGCTGGTCGCGGTGTAGCTGGAGGCCAGCACCTGGGTGACGCTGAGGTTGCCGGTGCAGCTGGCGTTACCGCTCGCGTCGGCCACGGCCGTGCACACCGTGCCGCCCAGTACGGAGAAGGTCACCGTGGATCCGGGAGTCGCACCGCTCACGCTGAACGTGGCGTGGGCGAACGCCCAGGGCACCGGCGGGAAGTTCAGCAGGTAGCAGGCCGGCTTCGCCGTCAGGACGGGGAGTCCCACGCCGACGTTCACCGTCGCGGTGCCGGAGACGCCGGTGCAGGTGCAGGCGCCCGAAGAGGAGATCACCGTGGCGGTGACCACGTTGGCGCCGGCCGGCAGCGCGCTGGTGGTCACGCTCGCCTGTCCGGAGGCATTGGTGGTCCCGACCCCCAGGGTGCCACCGGAGGTGGAGAAGACCACCACCGCGCCGGGTACCGGGGCTCCGTTGCAGGTGACGGTGGCGGTGACGGTGACGGGCTGGCCGGCGGTGGGGTTGGCGGGGGTGGAGGAGACGGTGACCACGCAGTTGGGCGCCGCTTGGACGTTGACGGTTGCGGTGCCGGTGACGCCGACGCAGGTGCAGGTGGTTTCGGCGGAGACCACGGTCGCGACGACGACATTGGCGCCGGCCGGCAGCGCGCTCGTGGTGACGCTGGCCTGTCCGGTGACGTTGGTGGTGCCAGCGCCCAGCTGGAGACTGCCGCCGCCGGAGGTGAAGTTGACGACCGCGCCGGGGACCGCGACCCCGTTGCAGGTGACGGTGGCGGTGACGGTGACGGGCTGGCCGGCGGTGGGGTTGGCGGGGGTCGAGGAGAGGGTGACCACGCAGTTGGTCGCCGCCGTGACGTTGACGGTTGCGGTGCCGGTGACGCCGACACAGGTGCAGGTGGTGGTGGCGGCGACCACGGTGGCCACGACGGCATTGGCCCCGGCCGGCAGTGCGCTGGTGGTGACGCTGGCCTGGCCGGAGGCGTTGGTGGTGCCGGCGCCCAGCTGAAGGCTGCCGCCGCCGGAGACGAAGGTGACCACCGCGCCGGGAACCGGGACCCCGTTGCAGGTGACGGTGGCGGTGACGGTGACGGGCTGGCCGGCGGTCGGGTTGGCGGGGGTCGAGGAGAGGGTGACCACGCAGTTGGTCGCCGCTTGGACGTTGACGGTTGCGGTGCCGGTGACGCCGACGCAGGTGCAGGTGGTGTTGGCGGAGACCACGGTGGCGACGACGACATTGGCCCCGGCCGGCAGCGCGCTGCTGGTCACGCTCGCCTGTCCGGAGGCATCGGTGGTGCCGACCCCCAGCGCGATGCCGCCGCCGCCGGAGGTGAAGACCACCGACGCCCCGGGTACCGCGACGCCGTTGCAGGTGACGGTGGCGGTGACGGTGACGGGCTGGCCGGCGGTCGGGTTGGCGGGGGTGGACGACACCGTGACCACACAGTTCGATGTGGTCACGGTGAGCGTCGCCACGCTGGTTCCACTTGTGTTGCCGGTGGCGACCACCAGCCCCGATGTGGTCGCGGTGAAGGACACGGTCGCGTTGCCATTGGCGTCGGCGACCACTGTCTGCGCCGGTTGCGCGTCATAGGTGACGGTGATGGTGTCGCCCGGTGTGGCACCGGTGATCGTGGCCGTGAAGGTCTGGCCCGCCGCGACGGTCGACGGGGTCAGGGTGATGATGAGCGCCATGTTTGGACAGCCCCTTTCGAAGGCTCCGCTAAGGAGGTGGGGCCGCCGCGCGGCACAGTCAGAACACTGTGCCGATCGCGTTCTCCTGCCGGGGGTGCCCTGAAGAAGCACAGCGGACTGCCTCGTGCAGCAGCCGTCCGTGGTCCCCGCCAGGGGATGGGCACCCACCGTCGGTACCACTCATTGAAGCGACCGGCCGCACGCAGGACCACGGACGGGGCACGAAGCAACCCGATTGGCGGAGCGTGCGTCGGCGTGTCCGTGACGACGGCAGGTGCCGGATGGGGTAAAGGGGTTCGGTGCTGCGGCCGCCGCTAGTCGTGCGGCTTGACCGCCCGCAGCGCGTACAGCAGCGGAATGAACGGCTCCGACGGCGGCAGCCGCCACCAGCCGTTCTCGGCCGGCACCATGGCGTCGAACCGCTTCCAGGGCAACAGCTCGGTCTCCCGCACCAGTTGGACGGCCAGACCGGCACCGGTCACGGCCGTGATCACCTCGCCGATACCGTGCCGCCACTCGTAACTCGTGGTGGCGCCGCGCACCGGCGGCCCGTCGGTGTAGGTGTGCGGCGTATCGCTCCGGAGGGCGCCGCGGCCGCCCAGGTAGTCGTGGCGCAGCCGGAGGTCCTGCCGTTCCGGGTCCGGCGTCGGACCGAGGGCGTCCAGCAGCGGGTGGAACTCCACCAGGTAGAACGTGCCGCCGGGCCGGAGCAGGGCGCTGACGATCCCCGCCCACGCGGCGAGGTCCGGCAGATAGCACAGCGCGCCCTTGCCGGTGTAGACCACGTCGAAGCGGCGGCCGCCCAGCGCGGACACCGCGTCGTGCACGTCCGCCCGCACGAACTCCATGTCCCGGCCCGCCTCCTCGGCCAGCCGCCGGGCCTCCCGCACCGCCGCGGCCGAGAAGTCCAGGCCCACGGTGCGTGCCGCGCCCCGGTCGGCGAACGCGGCCGTCTCGGTGCCCAGATGACACTGCAGATGCAGCACGTCCCGCCCGGCGAGCTCACCCAGGTCCGCCCACTCGAACGGCGCGAACCAGTGCTCGGCGGTCCGTGAACCGTCCAGTCCGTAGAACTCGCTGGCCACATGGACGGGGGTCCGGGCGTCCCAGTTGGCCTGGTTGGCGCGGATCATCTCCTCGACGCCGGGAGCCGGGTGCCCAACTGCCGGCCGCGGCGGTATCGGCCCCCCGTCCCCCTGCTCACCGCTGGTCCCGGATGCATTCGTCGCGATGGTCATCCCTCCCTTCTACCGGCCACGCGGAAGGGCCACCAGAAGGGACGGCCGGAACCGTGCGCCGGTGACCGGCGAGGAGGGTCACCCGCCCCGCGGTGAGCGTCGCCAGCCGCGGCGCCCGGCGGGCGAGCGCGTCGTCCGCGGTGGTCACGATGCGGCAGACCCGCCGCTCGCCCCACAGGCGTACGAACAGCTCCACCAGCTCGGTGTGCTCCCGGGCGTCCAGCAAGGCGGTCGGCCCGTCCGCCGGCAGCACCGACGGCCGCTTCACCAGTGCCCGCGCCAGCGCCACCCGCCGCCGCATCGCATCCCTCAACTCGGCCGGAAACGCATGCAGTTGACTGCCGAGCCCGACCTCCACCAGGGCCCCGGCGGCGAGTTCTGGACGAGACCGTGCTCCCCGCCGCAAACCACCCCGAGAATCGGCGGCACGGCGGCCGTCCGCTGCCGGGGCCGAGGCCACTGACGAGACGTAAGAACCCTTGCCGCTCACCTGCAACAGCCGCCACTCCATAGGTATGTTGGACTGCACGGCGTGGTCGTTCCGACACGGAACGGCGCCATTGCTGCGCCATGGCCCTGCCATGGCCGAGGGCTGTCGAAGCGACGGGAAAGTGTCGAATGAGCCAAGAATCAGCACCGCAGTCCAGCACCGTCGATGTCACCGTCCCCAGCGTCGCGCGGATGTACGACTATTACCTCGGCGGCAAGGACAACTACGCCGTCGACCGCGAGGCCTGCGAGCAGCTGAGCAAGGTCGTGCCGAGCACCCAGGTGCTGGCCCTCAACAACCGCCGCTTCCTGCAGCGGGTGGTGCGCTGGCTGGCCACCGAACACGGCATCCGGCAGTTCATCGACCACGGCTCAGGCCTGCCGACCCAGGACAACGTCCACCAGGTCGCCCAGCGCGTCGACCCGGAGGCCCGGGTGGTGTACGTCGACAACGACCCCATCGTGCTGGCGCACGGCCGGGCCCTGCTGGAGGAGAACGCCAACACCGCGGTGATCCAGGCCGACATGCGGGACACCGACGGCATCTTCGACAGCCCGGAGGTGACGCGGCTGATCGACTTCGGCCGGCCGGTCGCCGCGCTGTTCGTCTCCGTGCTCCACTGCATCCCGGACTCCGACGATCCGGGAGGGCTGATCAAGCGGGTCGCCGACCGGCTGGCCCCGGGCAGCTTCCTGGTGGTGTGCCAGCTGGTCAGCGAGGACGCGGCGACCCGTGACTTCGTCACGAACTTCATGGCCGAGCAGACCCACGGCCAGTGGGGCCGGGTGCGGCAGGCACATGAACTGGCCGGATTCCTGGACGGGCTGGAGATCCAGGAGCCCGGGCTGGTGGAGGTCTCGACCTGGAAGCCGGACGCGGACATCGGCCCCAAGCAGCTGACCCTGGAGTGGATCGAGTACGGCGGGGTCGCCCGCAAGATCTGACGTACCGGGCCCGGGCGACGACGAGCGGCCAGGAGCCCACCGGGCGCCCCGCCGCTCGTCGTCTGATCGGATCTGGCTGAGCGGTATCAGATTTCCTTGAGCATCCGCTCCAGCATCGCCAGCGACTCGCGCGGCGATTCCGACTGGGCGCTGAGGCGGTCCATCACCGCCAGGTAGTGGTCGACGTCATCGCGCTTGTCCAGATACAGCGCACTGGTCAGCTGCTCCAGATAGACGATGTCCGGCAGATCCGGCTCCAGGAAGCGCAGGATCGTGATCGGACCACCGGCCGCCGCCAGACCGCCGAGGCTGAACGGCGCGATCTGCAGCGTGACGTTCGGCAGCTCGGCCATCGTCAGCAGATGTCTCAGCTGGCCCGCCATCGCCTCCCGGCCGCCCAGCGGACGGCGCAGCGCGGCCTCGTCGAGCACCGCCCACACCCGCGGCGCATCCGGCAGCGTCAGCAACTCCTGCCGCTGCACGCGCAGCCGCACCCGCCGCTCGATCTCCTCGGGCGTCGACCGCGGATGGCCGAGCTGCGCCACCGCGCGGGCGTAGTCCGCGGTCTGCAACAGGCCCGGCACGAACTGCACTTCATAGGTGCGGATCACCGACGCGGCCTCTTCCAGGCCGAGATGGGTCTCGAACCAGCCGGGCAGCACATCGCCGTACTGGTGCCACCAGCCCGGACTGCTGGTCCGGCGGGCCAGTTTGAGGAAGTCGTCACGGACCGCGTCGTCCGTGACGCCGTAGAGCGTCAGCAGATCGGCGACGTCCCGCTCCTTGCAGCTGACCCGGCCGAGCTCCAGGCGGCTGATCTTCGCGTGGGAACCGCGGATGGCGTCCCCGGCGGCCTCCCGGGTGACGCCGGCCGCCTCGCGCAGCCGGCGCAACTGCGTGCCCAGCACGATCCGCAGGACCGTCGGACCGCCCCGCGGATGGTCGAGATACCGGCGCAGGGACTGACCGCTGCTCGGCTGCGCCTCACTCATGCTGACTCCCTGACTCCCCTGAGTGGTCGGGCGAACGCCCAGTGTCCCATCGCGCCAAGTGTTCGTACAGTCAGGGCGACTATCCGAACGACATATGCGCCAATCTCGGCGGCATATGCCGCCGGTGCGTCAGACGAGGTCGTCGAAGTCGCCGTCCTTGGCGCCCTGGACGAAGGCCGCCATCTCGTCGCGGGTGTAGACCAGCGCCGGCCCGGAGGCGAACCGGGAGTTGCGCACGGCCACCCCGCCGTCCGAAAGAACGGCCAGCTCAACGCAGTTGCCGCTGGGGTTGCTGCGGCGGCTCTTGCGCCATACGACGCCCTCGATGCGGGTCGCCTGCATGCCGTTGGTCACCGACTCCATCAGACCTGCTCCCTTGCTGGAGGACATCCCTCCGACCGATCCCGGGCTCGCGATCACGTTGGCGTGAACGAGCCCCTGAGCGGCCGTCCTTACCGATGTAATTGCAGATGCACTTGCACCGGGCGACGGCTGCCGAGGATATTAGCTCTCCAAGGCAGTCCGGCCCAGCCCCGAAATCGCCCTCGCGGAGATCTTGATGACCGCTCATCCGGCAGAGACCGTGCACGACGCCCTTCCAGAGGAAGCGTTCGAGGAGAGCTGGTGGATGCCCGCCCCTGACGGTTTCGCCGCCTGTGCCCTCAGCAGCTGCGCGCAGACCGTGGCGGAGGCCCGCCGCTTCACCCGGGCGACGCTCAGCGGCTGGCAACTGACCGCGGACGTGACCGAGAACGCGGCGCTGGTCGTCACCGAACTCGTCAGCAACGCCCTGCGCCACGGCATCCGGGCCGGGGAGCCGGACGCGGTGCCGGTCGCCCGCGGGTTCGCCCTGGTGCCCGCGCCGGTCTGCCCGGCCTGGCTCGCCCTGACCCGGCAGGAGACCGCCGTGCTGTGCGCCGTCTCCGACACCGGCACCGACGCCCCGGTCGTACGGACCGCCGACCCGCTGGCGGAATCCGGCCGCGGGCTGCACCTCGTCGACCGGCTGAGCGAGGCCTGGGGCTGGACCCCGCCGGACCACTCGGGCAAGACGGTGTGGGCCACGGTGCCGCTGCGCGGCTGAGCCACCGTGCCCCGGTCTCCGGGGTCGCCCTGTGTGATCATTTCCGGGTCGCCGTCGTCCGACCCGAAGGCCCGAGGAACCGATGGATCTGCTGTCCCTGCGGTACTTCCGGGTCGTCGCGCGCCGGGAACACATCAGCCGGGCCGCCGAGGAACTCCGGGTGGCCCAGCCCTCGGTGAGCCGGACCATCGCCCGCCTCGAAGCCGAACTCGGCCTGCCGCTCTTCGACCGGCAGGGCCGGGCGATCCGGCTCAACCGCCACGGCGCCGCCTTCCTCACCCGGGTGGAACGGGCCCTGGACGAACTCGACGACGCCCGCCGGGAGATGGCCGACGCCGCGGGGCTCGACAACGGCAGCGTCACCATCGCCGCCGAGACCCTGCTGCCGCTGACCGAACTGCTGGCCGGCTTCCGCGCCGCCCACCCCGACGTGACCGTCCGCTGCTTCCAGTCCACCCCCGACCTGATGCGCGAACACCTGCGCACCCGCGAGGTGGACTTCTGCGTCGCCTCGCAGCCGCTCACCGGCGCCGGGCTCGGCGCGGTGCGGCTGCTGGAGGAGGAGGTGCTGCTCGCGGTCCCGGCGGCCCATCCGCTGGCCGCCCGGGAACGGGTGACGGTGGCCGACCTCGCCGACGAGCCCTTCATCACCACCCGCCCCGGACACTGGCAACGCGCCCTGCTGGAGCGGCTGTTCACCACCATCGGCCGCCGCCCGGTCATCGGCTGCGAGGGCGACGAACCCGGCGCCACCCACTTCCTCGTCATCGCCGGCCTCGGCATCGGCCTGATGCCCTCCATCGCCCGCGCCGACCTGACCGCCGCCCCGCTGGCCTGGCTGCGCATCGACGCCCCCGACTGCGTACGGGTCCTGAGCCTGGTGCGCCGCGAGGACGGCTACCTCTCCGCGGCGGCCGCCCGCTTCCGCGACCTCGCCGTCACCCACTTCGCCGAACGGGCCCGGCGGGCGCGCGGGATGCTCTAGGACTGCCGGGCGAACGGGCCGGTGCCGTACCCGTGCAGGGTGATCGCCACCTCGTGGGCCGCAGGGCAGTCCGCCGGCGAGGGCAGGAAGTCCCGGCAACCGGCGGCCAGCCGGCGCAGCACGCCCTGCTGACAGGCCAGCGCCAGCCGGTCCGCCTCGACGGCCGACAGCCGCACCCCCGGCCGCAGCTCGACATGGACGACCGGCCGGGACTCCAGCTCACCGCCGGCCGGCGCCACACAGAACCCCTCGATCAGCCCGGCCAGCGGATTGTCCTCGTACAGCCCGTGTGCGACGTCCTGCGGATTGATGATGGCCCCCAGGGAAGATGCCGAAAACGTCCGTCCATGCGTCATCGACATACTCGGGGCCCGGCGAGGGGCCGTCATGAGCTGAGCTACTCAGGTGTCCGGGTGAGTATTTCCGGCCGGACGCCGCTACGCCTCGCCGGCCGCCGGGTCCGCCAGGCCGAACGCGGACAGCAGCCGTTCGGCCGCCAGCGTCGCGGTGATCTCACCGTCCCGCACCGCCCGCTCGACCTCCGGGCCCAGCCGGCGCACCTCGGGATGCTCCTGGAGGCGGTCGATGAGCCGGTCGCGGACCATCGACCAGGTCCAGTCGACCTGCTGGGTGCGGCGCCGCTCGGCCAGCGCACCGGTCGATTCGAGCAGGGTGCGGTGCTGCTCGACGCGTTCCCAGACCGCCTTCAGACCGGTGCCCTCGCGGGCGCTGCAGGTCAGCACGGGCGGCGTCCAGGCCGCGTCGGCAGGCTGCAACAGCCGCAGTGCTCCGGCGAGTTCGCGGGCCGCGGAGCGGGCGTCCCGCTCGTGCGGACCGTCGGCCTTGTTCACCGACACCAGGTCCGCCAGCTCCAGCACGCCCTTCTTGATGCCCTGGAGCTGGTCGCCGGTGCGGGCCAGGGTCAGCAGCAGGAACGTGTCGACCATGTTGGCCACCGTCGTCTCCGACTGGCCGACCCCCACCGTCTCCACCAGCACCACGTCATAGCCCGCGGCCTCCATCACGACGATGGACTCCCGGGTGGCGCGCGCCACCCCGCCCAGCGTCCCGGACGTGGGGGAGGGGCGGACGAACGCCGCCGGGTCGGTCGCCAGCCGCTCCATCCGGGTCTTGTCACCCAGGATGGAGCCACCGGTCCGGCTGGACGACGGGTCGACGGCGAGCACCGCCACCCGGTGCCCCATCCCGGTCAGCAGCGACCCCAGCGCATCGATGAAGGTCGACTTGCCGACACCGGGCACCCCGCTGATGCCCACCCGGCGGGCCGCACCGGAGTACGGCAGCAGCTCGACCAGCAGCCGCTGCGCCGCCGCCCGGTGGTCGGCGCGGGTGGACTCGACCAGGGTGACGGCCCGGGCGATCCAGGCCCGGGAACCCGCCCGGACCCCTTCGGCGTACCGTTCGACGTCGATCGTCGCAGGCATGTCCCCCCGCTCTACAGCTCGTGGCCGAGGACCGACGCCAGGTCCTTCACCAGGTCGTGCGCGGCGTCCGGGATCACCGTGCCGGGCAGGAACACCGCGGCCGCACCCATGTCGCGCAGCGGCTGCACGTCCTGCGGCGGGATCACCCCGCCCACCACGATCGTGATGTCCTCCCGCTCCTCCGCCGCCAGCGCCTCCTTCAGCGCCGGCACCAGGGTGAGGTGACCGGCGGCGAGGGAGGACACCCCGACGATGTGCACATCCGCCTCGACCGCCTGGCGGGCCACCTCGGCCGGGGTCTGGAACAGCGGGCCGACGTCCACGTCGAAGCCCAGGTCGGCGAAGGCCGTGGCGATCACCTTCTGGCCGCGGTCATGGCCGTCCTGGCCCATCTTGGCCACCAGGATGCGCGGCCGGCGCCCCTCGGCCCGCTCGAACTCGGCCACCAGGGCCCGGGTGCGCTCCACACCGGAGGACGGGCCCGCTTCGTCTCGGTACACACCCGAGATCGTACGGATCTGGCCGGAGTGCCGCCCGTAGACCTCCTCCAGGGCGTCCGAGATCTCGCCGACGGTCGCCTTGGCCCGGGCCGCGTCCACCGCCAGCGCCAGCAGATTGCCCTCAAGTCCCTTGCCGGGACCGGACTTCGCCGCCGCGGTCAGCGCCCGCAGCGCGTCCTGGCAGGCCGCCTCGTCGCGCTCGGCCCGCAGCCGCTTGAGCTTCTCGATCTGCTGGGCGCGGACCGCGGAGTTGTCGACCTTGAGGACCTCGATCTCCTCGTCGCTGGCCACCCGGTACTTGTTGACGCCGATCAGCGCCTGCCGCCCGGAGTCGATCCGCGCCTGGGTACGGGCCGCGGCCTCCTCCACCCGCAGCTTCGGGATGCCCGCGTCGATCGCCTTGGCCATCCCGCCGGCCGCCTCGACCTCCTCGATGTGCTGCCAGGCCCGGCGCGCCAGGTCGTACGTGAGCTTCTCGACGTAGGCGCTGCCGCCCCACGGGTCGATCACCCGGCAGGTGCCCGACTCCTGCTGGAGGAACAGCTGGGTGTTCCGGGCGATCCGCGCCGAGAAGTCGGTGGGCAGGGCGAGCGCCTCGTCGAGGGCGTTGGTGTGCAGCGACTGGGTGTGCCCCTGGGTCGCCGCCATCGCCTCCACGCACGTCCGGGTGACGTTGTTGAACACGTCCTGCGCGGTCAGCGACCAGCCCGAGGTCTGCGAATGGGTGCGCAGGGACAGGGACTTGGGGTTCTTCGGCTCGAACTTCTGGACCAGGCGCGCCCACAGCAGCCGGGCCGCGCGCAGCTTGGCGATCTCCATGAAGAAGTTCATGCCGATCGCCCAGAAGAACGACAGCCGCGGCGCGAACGCGTCCACGTCCATCCCGGCCGCCAGCCCCGCCCGCAGGTACTCCACCCCGTCCGCGAGGGTGTACGCCAGCTCCAGGTCGGCCGTCGCACCGGCCTCCTGGATGTGGTAGCCGGAGATCGAGATGGAGTTGTAGCGCGGCATCTTCTGCGAGGTGTACGCGAAGATGTCGGAGATGATCCGCATCGACGGCTGCGGCGGATAGATGTAGGTGTTGCGGACCATGAACTCCTTGAGGATGTCGTTCTGAATGGTCCCGGCCAGCTTCTCGGGCGGAACGCCCTGCTCCTCGGCGGCCACGATGTACAGCGCCAGCACGGGCAGCACCGCGCCGTTCATCGTCATCGACACCGTCATCTTGTCCAGCGGGATGCCCTCGAAGAGCTGCCGCATGTCGTAGATCGAGTCGATCGCGACACCCGCCATGCCGACGTCACCGGTCACCCGCGGGTGGTCGCTGTCGTAGCCGCGGTGGGTGGGCAGGTCGAAGGCGACCGACAGGCCCTTCTGGCCGGCCGCCAGATTGCGCCGGTAGAAGGCGTTGGACTCCTCGGCGGTGGAGAAGCCGGCGTACTGCCGGATCGTCCAGGGCTGGTTGACGTACATCGTCGGGTACGGGCCGCGCAGGTACGGCGCGATGCCCGGGTACGTGCCCAGGAAGTCGACGCCCGCCAGATCGTCCTCGGTGTACAGCGGCTTGACGTCGATGCCTTCCGGCGTCTCCCACGTCAGGTCCGCAAGTCCCTTGCCGGTGGCCGTCTCCACGGCTTGGGCCCACTGCTCCGCCCCGGCCGCGCCGTCCGCCGCGGCCGGGCCGCCCAGCTCGATCGTGCTGAAGTCCGGGATGGCGCCGGCCCGTTGCGTTGCTTCCTGCATCTCGGTCATCCCGCCACCTCCATGACGTCCAGGGCCGAGGACAGCACCTCGACCGCGTCGCAGCCCGCGAAGACGTACGCGTCGACCCCGGCCGCCTCGAATTCCTCCCGGCGCTCGCCCGGCCGGCCGGCCAGGAACACCCGCACCGCACCCGCCGCCTTCAGTGCCGCCGCCACCGCGGCCGCCTGCTCGCCGTAGACCGCGTCGCTCGAACACAGCGCGGCGATCCGCGCACCGCTGCGTGCGAACGCCTCGGTCACCGACTCGGCGTCGACGGCCGCCGGCTCCTGCCCGGTCTCGATGCCGCCCGCCTGGAACAGGTTGGCGGCGAACGCCACCCGCGCGGTGTGCGCCGCGACCGGGCCCAGCGCGGCCAGGAACACCTTCGGCCGGGCCCCGGTCGCCGCCAGATGGGCGTCCGAACGGGCCCGCAGCACCTCGTACGCATCGTCCCTGCGCACCCGCGGCAGCCCACCGGACACCGGGGCCGGCGCCGGCTCGCGCTCCACCGGCGCCTCGGCGAGGAACGGGAACTCGCTGACGCCGGTGATCGGTTCGCGGCGGTGCGCCAGGTCCTCGGTACGGCGCGCCCAGGTCCGCGCCAGCCGCTCGCGGAGCATCCCGGAGCGCAGTGCCGCGGCCTGACCGCCCGCGGCCTCGATCTCCTGGAAGAACGCCCAGCCCGCGCGGGCGAGTTCATCGGTCAGCTGCTCCACGTACCAGGAGCCGCCCGCCGGGTCGATCACCTTCGACAGATGCGACTCCTCCAGCAGCACCGACTGGGTGTTGCGGGCGATCCGCCGGGCGAAGGCGTCGGACAGGCCGAGCGCCGCGTCGAACGGCAGCACCGTCACCGCGTCCGCACCGCCGACCCCCGCCGACAGCCCGGCGACCGTGGTGCGCAGCATGTTCACCCACGGGTCCCGGCGGGTCATCATCACCGGCGAGGTCACCGCGTGCTGGACCTGCGCGGACGCGCCGGGCGCGGCCCCGCACACCTCCGCGACCCGCGCCCACAGCCGGCGGGCCGCGCGCAGTTTGGCGATGGTCAGGAACTGGTCCGCGGTCGCGGCGTAGCGGAACTCCAGCTGCCGGCAGGCGTCGTCGATGCCCACCCCGGCCGCGGTCAGGTGCCGCAGATAGGCCACACCGGTGGCGAGGGAGGTGCCGAGCTCCTCGGCCGCCGAGCCGCCCGCCTCGTGGTACGGCAGCGCGTCGACGGCCAACGCCCGTACCCCGGGCGCCTCCGCGAGGCAGCGCCCGGCCAGCCGGGCCGCCGCCTCCAGCTGCACCCGCAGCTTGCTGTCGTCACCGGTACGGGCCAGCAGCCCCAGCGGGTCGGCGCCCAGCGCGCCGGTGACCTCGGCCGCCGGCACACCGGCCGCGGCGTACAGGCGCAGCAACTCCTCGGCGGCCGGGGCGAAATCGGCGCCCGCGTCCAGCACCACCGCGGCCAGGTCCAGATAGACGCCCTTGAGCGCCTCGGCAAGACCGGACACCGGCACCCCGCCGTGCCCGACGGTCAGCCAGACCGAGGTGACGCCGTTCTCCAGATCGGCGAGCACTGCTTCGTTGGCGCGCCGCGGATCGGTGTGCACCTGGCGCTGGCGTACGTCCCAGCCGGCGACGGTCGTGCCCTCGGGTCGTCCGCCCCGTACGAAGGGCGGGAACCCGGGGCGGCCCGAGGCGGCCGCACCGTCCTCGGCGGTGTAGAGCGGGCGGACGCGGATCCCGTCCTGGAGATCCGTGGCGAGCGCGTCCTCGGCGGCGGCACCCGTTGCCTCGGTGACGCCCGATTTGCGCAGCACGCCTTCGACAAGGCGCTGCCACTGCTCGCGATCGGCATCCGGGAAGGCCGCGGCCAGGGGGAGTTCGGTGGACTCGGCGGTCATGGCAGCAGGCTAGGCGAACGACCGTTAGCTGGAGCAGGGGCTCCGGCTGTGACGTTGCACTCGTTGACCACCCCCGCATGTTCGTATCTATGCGTCGCTGACCGGTTCTGTACGGTGATCCCGGACACCCGACGACCCCGGAGACCGACCGAGGAGCACGATGTCCAGGGCGCCGCACCGCCGCACCACGGCCCTCGCCGCCCTGCTCCTGGCCGTCGCCGCGCTGCTGTGGGCACTGCCCGGGTCCGGCGGCCCCCGCCGGGCGGCCGGCTGCACCGGACGCCGGATCGCCTCCTGGTCGGTCGATTCCCGGCAAACCGCCGCATTCACCCGCTACGGCAACGACAACACCCGCACCGACGACTGGACCGGCGGCGACGGCACCCACTCGGTGCGCCTCCCCGACGGCCGCACGCTGTGGCTCTTCTCCGACACCTTCCTCGACCGCATCCAGCCACCCCCCAACCCGCAGGGCCGGCACAGCCGTTGGCGCACCGCCGACCACGGCACCCCGTACCTCCGGCACAACTCCCTGGTGGTGACCTCCCGTTCGGGCCGGCCGGAACGCACCCTGACCGGCGGCACCCCCACCGCACCCGGCCCGTACTTCCCCGACCCGCCCGGCGGCGGCTGGCGCTGGCCGGTCCAGGCGCGGGTCGAGCCCCGGACGCCCGGCGCCGCCGAGCGCGTGGTCCGGGTGCTGCTGTGGCGCCGGACGCCCGGCACCGGACCGTGGATCTTCGGCATGCCGTACGGCACCGAGGTCGCCACCCTCTCGCTGCCCGGCCTGCACCTGGAACGCATCGACGAGACCGTCGGCCCGGACGCCACTGCCGATCCCGGGCGGCGCGTGCTCTACGGCGCCGCGGCCGTCCGGGCCGGCCGCTGGACCTACGTCTACGGCGCCGACGACCCGCCCTCCGTGCCCGCCTCCCGCGCCTACCTCGCCCGGGTCCCCGTCGGCCGGCTCGCGGACCGCGGCAGCTGGCGCTTCTGGGACGGTACCCACTGGCAGCCACGGGCCGGCCGGGCCGCACCGGTGCTGCGGGACGGCGGCCGCCGCGGCGTCGGCAGTGCCTTCACCGTCGTCCGCGACGGCGGCGGCAGCTCCCGGGCCTGGGTGCTGTTCACCATGGATACCGGGGGCGGCGGCACCGCCGGGATGCGCACCCTCACCAGCTACTGGGCCTGCGCACCCGAGGGCCCCTGGCACGGCCCGAACGGCCGGATCACCCCGCCCCGGCCACCCGCCCCCGACCCGCAGTACGTCGTCGCCTACAACCCGCAGGCCCACCCCGGACCCACCACGGACGGCACCCTGCAGCTCAGCTACGACATCAACTGGCTCGGACCGCCCGGCGTCCCGGCCGACCCGCACGTCAACGGCGACGTCGACCTCTACCGGCCGCGCTTCCTCCTCGTCACGATGGCGGACGCCGCACCCTGACGGCCGGCGCGGCGGGCCTCAACTCCCGTGCCGCTCCCGCCACGTGCGGGCCTGCTCGTCGATGTCGAACGGCACCAGATTCAGCGGCGGGCCCTCCAGGGGAGTGCGCAGCGCGGCGCGGATCCGCTCGTTGACCGCCGCCAGGATGCGGCGCAGCGCGGCCTCGGTCGGCGCGTTCGCGGCCGCCTCGCGCGCCTCCTCGGCCTCCTTGCGCAACACCAGGCTCGGCGGCAGGTAGGAGAGGTGCTCCCGCTGCATCTTCTCCTTGATCCACCACATCTCGTCATACGGCTGGTCGAGGTGCGGAAGGGGCTTGCCGGCCCCGGGGAGGTCGGCGAAATCGCCGCGCTCCGTGGCCTCGCGGATCTGCTTGTCGACCCAGCTCTCGAAGCTGACTCCGGGTGGTTTGCGCTCGGACATCGCAAGGACTCCCCACGTCGCGGCTCTGGTCCGGCCCTGTGATCAGCCTACGCCGCCGCCCTCCGTACCGCCGGTGCCGCCCGGTGCGGTCGGGCTGGGCTGGACGATGGGGAAGGCGTTGTTGCCGCCGCACACCATGGGGCCGACCCGGACCGTGTCGCCCACCAGGGTCACCATCACCTGGTCCGGCGGCTTGTTCCCCGGCACCCGGGCGTTGGCCGCGGTGCACACCAGCTGGTTCAGCGAGGCGGAGTCCAGCAGCTTGACGTTCATCGGCAGGTGGATCACGACCGTGCCCTCGCCGGTGGTGGCGGTCAGCGGGCCCGGGAACTTCGGCAGCACGCTGGACAGGCCGCGCATCCGCTCGGCGTGGTTGGGCCCCTCCATCAGCAGCGACAGCGCCTGGTCCGGGTCGACCGGGGCCTTTGCCGGCCGGGTCGCCGACCGCAGCCCGGACGGCCCGTAGAAGAACAGCTGGACATCGGCCGCGGGCTGGCCCGGCGACTTCACCCCGGAGGCGGGCTCACCGGCGTCGATCACATCGGTGGGCGCGATACCGCAGCCGGCCAGCGCACCGGCCAGCGCACCGCTGACCACACCGCCCAGCACGCGGGCCCTGGGCGTCCGCGGGGCGTTCCGCCCGTTCATGGCGCTCATCCGTCGTTCTCCTCACCGGCCGCCCGGTTCCCTTCGGTCCCGTCGGCCGCGTCCGCCCCGTCCGTCCTGCCCGGACCGTCCGTCGCGTCCGCCCCGCTCACGTCGGACGTGCCGCCGGGGTCGCCCGGCTCGTCCTGGCGCAGCGGGAGGTCCACGGTGAACACCGCGCCGCCCTCCGGAGAGTTGGCCGCCCGCATCACGCCGCCGTGCAGCCGTACGTTCTCCATCGCGATGGCCAGCCCCAGACCGCTGCCCTCCGAACGGGCCCGGGCCGAGTCCGCCTTGTAGAACCGCTCGAAGACGTGCGGCAGGACCTCGGGGTCTATTCCCGGACCGCTGTCGCGGACCTCGATCAGCAGCCGGTCCGCGCCCGGCTCCGGGGCGTGCAGCACCACCCGCACCGGCTCACCACCGTGGTGCAGCGCATTGCCGACCAGGTTGGCGACCACCACGTCGAGCCGCCGCGGATCGAGCTGGGCCCGGACGTCCTCGGGCAGGTCCGCGGCCACCCGCTTCTGCCAGGCCCGGGCCTGCAGCGTCTTGCGGATGGTCTCGGCGACATCCACCTCGTCCAGATGGAGCGCCGCGGCGCCCGCGTCGAACCGGGAGACCTCCATCAGGTCCTCCACCATCCGCGCCAGCTTGCCGGTCTCCTGGCTGATCAGCCGGACCGCGGAGGCGGTGTCCGGGTCGAGCGAGTCGGCGTCCTCGTCGAGCACGTCGGTCACCGCGGTCATCGCCGCCAGCGGCGTGCGCAGCTCGTGCGAGACATCGGCCGCGAACCGCCGGGAGTTGGCCTCCAGGCGGCGCAGCTCGGCCATGCTCTCCTCCAGCCGGGCCGCCATGTCGTTGAACGTGCGGGAGAGGTCGGCGAGTTCGTCGGCGCCCTTGACCTCCAGCCGGGTGTCCAGTTTGCCCTCGGCGATCCGCCCGGCGGCCTGCCGCAGCCCACGCACCGGCCGCAGCACCCCGCGCGCGGCGAGCAGCGCCGGGATCACCGCGAGGATCAGCACCGGCAGGGCACCTCGCTGGGCCGCGGTCACCAGTGCCTCGACGTTGGACTCCTCGGCGCTGAGCGGCAGTTGGGCATAGACGGACAACGCGGACGCCTGCCCGTCGGACTGCCGCACCGGCATGCCGATCAGCAGCCAGGGCGACCCCGCGCGGTTGATCCGCTGGAAGGCCGGGACGTGCCGCTTCTCCACCGACGCCTTCAGATCGGCCGGGATCACCACACTGCGCTGCAGCCCGCCCTCATCACTGTCCGGAACACCGAGATAATGTACGGAAATATCCCATTCGCGTGATTTGCCGGAACGCTCCAGCTGCACCCGGAAGTTGTCCAGGTCCGCCTGCGTCGGCGGCACCGTCAGCTCCGGCGCGAGCGAGTTCACCTGCGCCCGCAGATCGTTCACCGCGATGTCCTGGGACCGCTGCAGAATGGCGTTACGGGCCTCGCGGTACGTCAGCAGCGCCGTGGTCAGCGCACTGACGGCCGCCACCACCAGGAACCCCACGACGAGCCGCGCCCGCAGACCACGCAGCAGGGTGCGCGACGGCACCCGGCCGGCGAGGCGGTTCACAGCGGACCGAAGCGGTAACCGAAGCCGCGCACGGTCTGGACGTAACGGGGGCTGCGCGGAGTGTCCTCTATCTTCGTCCGCAACCGCATCACACAGGCGTCCACCAGCCGCGCATCGCCGTGGTAGCTGTGCTCCCACACATGCTCCAGCAACTGCTGGCGGCTGAAGACCTGCCCCGGCGTCGCGGACAGGAACAGCAGCAGCTTCATCTCCGAGGGTGCCAGCGCCAGGTCCTTGCCGCCCTTGGCGACGACCAGACCGGCCCGGTCGATGGCCAGTTCGCCGTAGGTCTCGACCGGCGCGGGCCCCGGCTCCACGGCCGGGGCCCCGTCGGCGGGCAGCGCCGTACGGCGCAGCACCGCCCGGATGCGCGCCTCCAGCACCTCACCACGGGCCGGTTTGACGATGTAGTCGTCGGCTCCCGCCTCCAGCCCGAGCACCACGTCCAGATCGTCGCCGCGGGCGGTGAGCATGATGATCGGCAGCTGCCGCTCGGCGCGGATCAGCCGGCACACCTCGAAACCGTCCTTGCCGGGGAGCATCAGATCCAGCAGCACGATGTCCGGGCGGAACCCGGGCAGCGCCGCCAGACCCTCCTCGCCGCTGGCCGCGGCCGCCACTTCGTGGCCGCGCCGCCGTAGCGCGAGGGACACTCCGTCCCGTACGGCGGCGTCGTCCTCGATCAGAAGTACTCGTGGCATGGCACCAGTATCAATAAGTTTCATGATGGATCCGTAACAGGAGCAGCCATCCCGGCCCGGGACGCATCTGTCGTGGTGAAGACGGCGGATGCCTCCGGCACCCGCCGTCCGCACGGACACCGGCACGGCATAGGGGACGGGATCGGGATGGCTCGGCGCTTCGGTATCGAGGGCGGCATCATCGGAGTGGTGGCGGCGGCGGTGGTGTCGCTGGGGATCGTCGGGGCGGTCGCCTCCGGCCAACTCGGTGGGCCGTCCAGGGCCGAGGCGGACACCCTGGGCCGGCAGACCGCGCGGGCACCGAAGATCGCCCCCGTCGACCCGTCCATCGTGCACGCCTCCGACCGCCCCGGCCGCAGCCTGAACATCACCATCGACGACGGCCCGGACCCGGTCTGGACCCCCAAGGTCCTCGAAGTGCTGAAGAAGCACGACGTCAGGGCCGTCTTCTGCATGATCGGCCCGCAGGCCAGGGCCCACCCCGACCTGGTCAAGCAGGTGGTGGCCGCCGGGCACAAGCTCTGCGACCACACCGTCAGCCACAACACCGGCATGGACCACCAGCCGGAGAGCTACCAGTCGCAGCAGATCCTCGACGCCCAGAAGATGATCGAGGACGCGGCGGGCGGCGCGAAGGTCGAGTACTACCGCGCACCCGGCGGCGCCTTCACCCCCTACAGCCGGAAGCTGGCCGCCGCCCACGGCATGCGCCCGCTCGGCTGGAACGTCGACAGCAAGGACTTCGAGAGCGGCAGCGCCGAGGCGATCGAGGCCACCGTCCACGGGGAGATCACCAACGGGCCGACCGTCCTCTTCCACGACGGCGGCGGCAACCGCTCCCTCACCGTCGCGTCCCTGGACCGCCTGCTGCCGTGGATGAAGCAGCAGGGGTACGGCTTCGGGTTCCCGAAGCGCTGACCCACCCCTTCCGTAAGCGGTGAAGCGGCCGTGGGGGCCCGGGGGGCCCCCCCGGGGCGGCGGGGGGGGGGGGGGCGGCGCCGCGCGGTCGGGGAAGCCGGGGCGGGGCCCGGGAGTGGCGCGCGCCCAGGTGGGGGGGGGGAAGGGGTTAG
>NZ_JBIDAJ010000010.1:0-136737 GCF_043202395.1 Streptomyces sp. NPDC048197 | reverse complement strand
GGCGGGCGTGTATGACCCCGGGGGGGTCGGGGTGGGGTTGCCCGACGCGCTCCCCCCCCCGTCCCTACCGGGGTGACGCGGCGGCCCCCCGGGGCACCCCCCGGGGGCCACGGCCGTTCTGCGAGCCGGCGGCGCCGGTGACGTCACGGCGCGGTCGGCCCAGTCTGTGGGCCCAGTCTCTGGGCGGCGGTCTACGTTCGATCCGTCTGCGGCCGTCGGCCGGCATGTGGAGTGTCCGGGCGTCTGCCGCTGGCCACCGGCCCGGGTTTCCTCCGTGGTCCTACGCCGCGCCGAACAGCTCGGCGAGCCCGCGGTCCATGCCCAGGTAGGCGAGTTCGCTGCCGGCCGGCACGGCCTCGTACGACCGGTCCAGGAACCGCCGCACGTCCACCGCGTCCAACTGCACCATCGCGATGCCCTCGTCCGCGTGGAACTCCATCACCGTGCGGTCCGGGCCGCACGGCCGCACCCGCACGTCGCCCCGCCCGGCCGGCGCCCGCAGCCCCTCCGCCAGCAGCTCACGCGCGAACGCCCAGTCCACCGCCGAGCCGTCCAGCGAGATCTCCGGCGGGAAGGACATCCGTACGGCCAGCGGGTCGGCGGGCTGGTAGTGCAACACCGCGGGCACCGCGTACGGGCCGGGGGCGGTGGCGATGAGACGGACCTGGACGGCGTGGTCGATGACGGTGTTCATCGCGCTGCTCCCTCACGGCTGTTGTTGGGCAATGGCTCGTCCAGTAGGACGGTGTGCCCGCTCTCGCCGTGCACGCGACAGGGGTGTGATGTATCTCATGTTGCCGGGCTCTTGTCGGAACGATGCCGCCCCTGCTGCGTTCGCCCCGAACTGCCCGGGAACTGCCGGGAATCCACCGGGGCCGCCGGGGATTCCCCGGCCGGAACCAGGAACTCCGCCAGAATCCCCGGCCCCGCGGCCGCCGCGAATCCGGCCGCCTCGCCGGCCGCCAGATCCCGGATCCGGTAGCCGTCCTCACCCGCCGCGACCGCCGCGGTCACCGTGACCAGACCGGACCGGCGGGTGAACGGCGAATCCGTGAACGTCCACGCCGCGATCGCGGACCGCTGGAGGACCAGGGTGTCGCGGCTGAAGGTCCCCGACCGGGCGACCAGGAAGCCGCCCTCAAGACCGTGCCCCAGACTGCGGTACGCGTCCCGCGCCAGCCACAGCACCAGCGGCGTGGCCACCACCGCGAAGACCCCGGCGCACTGCAGCAGTACGGGGGTCAGAGCCACCCCCAGCCCGGCGAGCAGCGCGGTACCGGGCAGCACGACGAACAGCATCCCGCGCACCCGGCGGCGCCGGAGGGCGGCGCGGGGGTGGGGGGTCAGGAGGGCGGGGGTGGACGTGGTTGTGGTTGTGGGCGGGTGTGGGTGCGGGTGGCCCTTCCCGGTTCCAGTTCCGGTTCCGGTCCCGGCTCCGGCTCCGGTCCCGGTCCCGGCTCCGGTCCCTGGGAAGGGGACGCCGAGAGTGCCGGCCGCCACCCGCAGTGCCTCCGCGCGCGGTGCCGGCGGCAGCAGCCCGCTCCGCTTGCGGTTCTCCTCGCGGTTGCCCAGACCCCCGGCCACCGCCCTGACCAGGGCACCGCCGCCGGCCCGCAACAGCAGCGGCTCGCGCAGCAACACCCCGCGCAGCCGGGCGCGTTCGATGGCGACCGACCGGGTCGTGAACAGTCCGCGCCGCACCTGCAGCGTGTGGCCGTCGGTCCACTCCAGGCGGTAGTTCCACCAGTTCTCGACGTAGAGCCCGAGGGCACCGGCCGAGCCCAGAGCGAGGACGGCCAGCAGTGCCACCGGGACCGTCACCCACAGGGCGCTGGTGCCGAACTCGGCGAACGCCTGCCGGACGATGCCGAGTTTCCACGGCTCGATGCCGATACCGTCCAGCACCCGGTAGGCCGAACCCGCCGCCGCGAATACCCCGCCGACGATCCAGAACGTGAGCGGCGCGTACCGCAGCCAGCGCCAGTCGATACGGGCCAGCACCGGGTCGCCGTCGGCCGCCGCACTGCCGGCCCGGGCCAGCAGTTCCGCACGCAGCCGCGCCGCCTCCGGTACCGCCAGCGCGTCCAGCGACAGTGCCCCGCCGCTCTCGCCCGAGCCGGCCGTACCGGCCCGCAACACGGTGACGCCCAGCAGCCGGTGCAGCGGTGACGCGGTCAGATCGACGGTGCGGATGCGGTGCAGCGGGATGCTCCGCAGCCGCCGGTTGAACAGCCCGCTGCGGATGTCGAGGGTGGGGGCGTTGGGGGTGCTGGCGTTACGGGTGGGCGCATTACGGGTGGAGGCGTTACTGGTGGGGGCGTCCCGAGTGGGGGCGTTACCGGTGGAGGCGGCGCCGCCTGCGGGGTCGGGCCGCATAGCCGTGTGGCCCGCCGCGTCGGCACCCCCGTTCAGGCTCACCCGGAACTCGGTGCGGGCCCAGCGGATCAGACCGAGCATGGTGACGACGGCGAACGAGGCGGCGATGACGGCCAGGGTGATCCAGCCACGGGCGCTGATCCGGCCCCCGGTGGCCAGCGCCGTCAACGCCAGCGAACCGAGCGGTGCCGCCATCCAGCCGCAGTGCACCAGCAGCGTCCGCGGGTCCAACCGCCGCCACTGGGGCGGGTGCGAGGGGTGATCCCACTGCGCCGGCCGCGCCGGGTGTGAGGTGCTCATACGGCATCACCCGGCACCTGCTGCGCGGCCTCGCCGATCCGCCGCGAGAGTTCCTCGGCGTCCGCGTCCGACAGGCCCGCGATTTTTATGTCCCCGGCGGTCGAGGCGGTGGTGACGGTCACCGTCGCCAGCCCGTACCGCCGCTGCAGCGGACCGCGCACGGTGTCCACCGTCTGCACCCGGGACAGCGGGGCGATCCGCCGCTTCTGCCAGAACCAGCCGCCCGCCGCGTACACCGCCCGCTCGCCCAATTCCCAGGCGTGCACCGCGTAACGCCACCGCGGCATCACCAGGAGATAGCCGAGGCCCGGCACGACGAGCACGACCAGCAGCAGGGGCCCCAGCCACGGCAGGGCGCCCGGGAAGAACAGCACGGACAGGACCGCCATGACGAGCGCGGTCAGCAGCATCGGACCGCTGAGCGTCAGCAGCGCCTGCACCGCCCACCAACGGCGGGCCCGTGGATCGACGCGATGGCGGGGCGGTCGCAGGACGAGGGCGGCGTGGGGCTCGGCGTCGGGCTCGGACATGCGGAGTCACCGTTTCCAGGTCAACTGTATTGGGTAGCGATACGTTATAACGGTACAAGCGACTTGCAAAAACGCCCCTTCCGGAAGACGGCCCCACCTGGGGCGAGCAACGGGGGAACCAGCAGGACAAGAAGCCGGACCAGAAGCGGTTCAAGAAGAAGGACAAGAAGCGGGAAAGGAAGTTCTCCGCCGTGCCCAAGAAGGTGGACCACGAAGCCAGACGGCAGGAGATCTCCGCCGCGCTCTGGCGGATCGCCGTCACTCGTGGCCTCGACGGCGCCAGCCTGCGTGATGTCGCCGCCGAGGCCGGCATCTCGCTCGGCCGGCTGCAGCACTACTTCCGCACCAAGGACGAGATGCTGCTCTTCGCCCTCCGGCGGATCAACCAACTGGCCGCCGATCGCGTCCGCGAGCGCATCGAGGCACTCGCGGGCGAGCCGACACCCCGGGAGGTCCTGCGCGCCTGCCTGTCCGGGATGCTGCCGCTGGACGAGAAGAGCCGCACCGGCCTGCTGGTCGGCGCCGCCTACTACGTGCGCGCCGTCCACGACCCCGCGCTGCGCGCCGAGGCCCAGCAGGGCATCCCACAGCTCCGCGACTTCTTCGCCGGCCAGCTCCAACGTGCCGCAGAGCGCGGCGAGTTGGCCCCCGAGCGCGCCACCGAGGAGGAGGCCATGCTGCTGATCAGCCTGGTCGACGGGCTCGCCACCTACGCCCTGCTGGACGTCCACCAGCCGGAAACCGCCCTCCGCCTCCTGGACCGCCATCTGGAGAACCTCTTCGGGGAGGGGTGAGGGGGCGGGAGGCGGGTGGTGGCCGCCGCCTGCGGGTGGTGCGGGGCCTACGCCTGACGCAACAGGGCGGCGAGATCCGCCTCGACGTCCAGATGCCGCCCTTCGTCGCCCTGCGCGACGACCCCGTACGACAGCTCCAGGAACTCCCGCAGCTCCTGCGCCACGAACTCCACGACCGCCATCCCGCCGTCGGTGCGCAACTCGACCATGATCTCCTCGGGCGTACACGGCCAAATCTGTACGTCACCGGCGCCGGCCGGCCCGTACAGCCCCTCCTCCAGCAGCTCCCGGCCGAACGTCCACACCACCTCTGCCCCGTCCAGCGAGGCCGCCGGCGGAAAGACCAGGCGCACCGCGAACGGGTCGGTGCGGTCGTACCGCAGGCTCGCCGGAATCACCCGCGACCGGGGAGCGGTCGCGATGAGACGGGCCTGAACGGCATGGTCGATGACGCTGGACATCGCGCGGCTCCCTAATGGTGGTAACGGTGGTGCGGGTCTACGGAACCGCGCATCGCTGACTCTGCGACGTGCGGTCGCGGAGGAGTGTGGATGCGGCCCCCGCCCATTAGGACGAGCGGGCGGCGGGCCCGGGTGCGCCGGTCACCGCGGGATTACACGTGAGCTGCGTCACGGGGGGCGGGGGAGGTCGGCGGGGGAGGGGCGAGGCAGGCGGTGCCAGCCGGCTCTGATACATGACGACACGTCAGTATCTGGCGTCATCTCTCATCACATATCAGCGAATTGACCCTCACCGTCCGCCAGACGGTCTGGACGTGACCAACGAGCTCGGCTAGCTTCCACGCACTGACGTGAGCGGGGTGGGGCGTGAGCGGGGTGGGACCGATGCGGCGCACGATACGCAGGGCGAACGGGGACAGGGGTATGGCCAGTGCAGGGCGAACTCGCCTTCACACCCTGGCAGTTGGCGTAACGGCATGCGCAGCCGCGCTCCTCTCCCTCGCCGTCGGCCCGGCCGCCGCAACGCCCACCCCGCCCCCGCCGCCCGTCCCGCCCGGCCCGACGGCCGCCCGCGAGCCGGTCTCCGCGGCGGCGCTCACCGGCCCGCACGCCGGTTGGCACCTCAAGGACAGCGGCAGCACCGCCCGGTTCCGCGGCCTGGCCGCGGTCAGCCGGAGCACCGCCTGGGTGGCCGGAACATCCGGCACCGTGCTGCGCACCCGCGACGGCGGCCGGCACTGGGCCGACGTGTCACCACCGGGCGCGGAGAAGTGGGAGTTCCGCGACATCGAGGCCTTCGACGCACGCCGTGCGGTCGTCCTGGCGATCGGCGAGGGCGAAGCGTCCCGCGTCTTCCGCACCGACGACGCGGGCGCCACCTGGACGGAAAGCTTCCGCAACACCGATCCCCGCGCGTTCTACGACTGCCTCACCTTCTTCGACCGGCGCCACGGCATTGCCCTCAGCGACCCCGTGGACGGCAGATACCGCGTGCTCTCCACCGGGGACGGCGGCCGCAGTTGGCACATACTGCCGTCGGACGGGATGCCTCCGGCGCAACAGGGCGAGGCCGCGTTCGCCGCCAGCGGCCAGTGCCTGGTCTCCGCCGGCAGCCATGACGCCTGGATCGCGACCGGTGGCGCGGCCACCGCCCGGGTACTGCACTCCACCGACCGCGGCCGCACCTGGTCGGTCACCGACGCCCCGATCCCCGCGGGCGACCCGGCCCGCGGCGTCTTCGCGCTGGCCTTCCGCGACCGCGCCCACGGGCTGGCGGTCGGCGGCGACTTCCGCGCCGACCAGCCTTCGCCCCGCGCGGCCGCGGTCAGCGACGACGCCGGCGCCACCTGGACGGCGGCCACCCGCCCTCCGCAGGCGTACCGCTCGGGCGTCGCCTGGCTCCCGCACTCCCACCGGCTCGCCCTGGCGGTCGGCCCGTCCGGCAGTGACCTGACCGTCGACGGCGGCCGCACCTGGCACCCGTTCGACACCGGCTCGTACGACACCGTCGACTGCACCCCGGACCTCGGCTGCTGGGCCGCGGGCGAACACGGACGGATCGCACGCCTGGAGCCGTGAGCACCTGCCTGTTTCTTCGCGCCTCGTCAGTCCATCAGGCTGCCGAGGCGCCCCTCCAGTACGACCAGCAACTCGCTGAGCGCCGCGGAGAGTTCCTGCTGTCGCTGATCACCGATCCCGTCGAGCAGCGAAGCCTCGTACCGCAACTGCTCCGGCAGCAGCCGGTCGATGATCTCGCGGCCTTCGTCGGTCAGTGACAGATGGGCGACCCGGCGGTCGCGGTCGTCGGGCCGACGGGCGATCAGCCCCCGCTCCTCCAATTGCCGCACCCGCTTGGTCACCGCCGCACCGGAGGCGAACGTCTCGCGGGCCACCCGCCCGGGCGTCAGCTCGCGGTCCATCCGGCGCAGTGTGCCGAGGATGTCGAACTCGGGACGGGTCAGCCCGGCCCGCCGCAACGGTGCATCGGCCGCCTGCTGCAGCAGCGCGGAACAGCGGTTGAGCCGTCCGATCACCGCCATCGGGCCGGTGTCCAGCCCGGGGTGCACCTGCTGCCACTGGCGCAGCACCCCTGCGACGATGTCCTCGGTCACCCGCACTCTCCTCTCGACCATTGCGTATGCCTTCAATTGTGCCTGCTCATACGGCACCGGCCGCGCGCCGTGGGCACGAGGCGCGGGCCGGGGGAGGGGCACAGCCTCGGGGAGGCGCACAGCCTGAGGGAGGGGGAGGCGAAGGGGCAGCGGGCGGAGCGATGGCCGAAGCCCGCCGAGGCCGTACGGTGCCGCGAGTGGCTCCCACGATCAGCGCACGAGCACCGAAGCGGAAGCCGGAGCCGGAGCCGGAGTGGGAGTCGGTGCCTGAGTCAGTGCCTGAGTCAGTGCCTGAGCCGGAGCGGACGCAGTCGCCGAAGCAGACGCGGCAGCCGAAGCCCAAGCAGATGGAAAGCCGAATCCGGAGCGAACGCGCGAGCCGCAGCCTAAGTCGGAGCCGAAGCAGACGCGGCCCCCGAAGCGTGAGCAGATCCGGACGTCACCGCAACCGTCGCCGCAGATGTCGCCGTAGCCGCCTGCGCAGACACGGAAGCCGGTCCCGACAGTGCTCGTACGAGGGCGGCCAGCGTCCGGTGCCCCTGCTGCTCGGCGCGGGCGATCCGTTCCTCCGGAAGCGCGCGCTGCCACCACTCGCCGGACGCCACCTCCACCGCCTCACGCAGTTCGACCAGCCCCCCGGCCAGCCGGCCACGCGCCCGGCCGAGCTTCCGTACGTCGTCCCCCTCCACCGCCCGTGACGACGGCTCGGCCGCGAGGGCGAGCAGCTCCCGCCCGGCACCCTCCGCCGCCACCACCCTCTCCAGCGCGCATTCGATCCGGTCCGCGGCCTGCCGATTGGGGACCAATATGCAGCAGGCTACCCCCACGGCCGCGCCCACCACCGTGTCGATCCAGCGGTCCGCGATCAGCGTGTGCGCCGGCAGCGGATTGCCGAATTCGGTCAGCAGCAGCGCCATCGGCGTCACACAGACCGACCCCAGCCAGTAGTTGCGGGTGATGCACGCCTCCGCCCCGAGCTGGAAGGCAAGCGCCAGCACGATCATCGCGAGCTGGCCCGTGTGGATCAGCGGCAGCAGCACCGTGAAGAGCAGCAGCCCGAGCAGATTGCCGAGCGTGCGTTGCAGGGCGCGCTGCCAGGAGA
This sequence comes from Streptomyces sp. NPDC048197, assembly GCF_043202395.1. NCBI lineage: Bacteria > Bacillati > Actinomycetota > Actinomycetes > Kitasatosporales > Streptomycetaceae > Streptomyces > Streptomyces sp. NPDC048197. Next base: position 129,063 of record NZ_JBIDAJ010000010.1, on the reverse strand, counting down.
GCGTGGTGTTCGCCTGGTAGATGGAGGCGGCCGTGACCACGGCCCAATACGGATGCCCGACACCGACACCCATGGAGGCCCAGCCCGCCAGTACACAACCGACGGCGACCCGCGCACCTATGGGGAGCAAGGGCGACCCCGGGGCGAACTGCGCCAACAGCGCACGTACGGCACCCACGCCCCGCGAAGCCCTCTGCGCGGGCAGCCGCAGCCCGGCTGCCCGCTCGTCATCGACGACGGCCGTGCCCTCCGCGGCAACCCCCGCCCACTCCTCGGCCTCCTCCGCCGAGAGCGTGACCTGCGGCATCGACCGCCCACTCCGCAACGCACGAGCCCACCCACCGAGCCGCTGGCCCTCGGCCACCCGCCCCAGCCACTCCGCCGCCGTCGCCCCGCCCCCTGCCGTCACCCCTGCCGGCGCCGCAGCACCTCCCCCTGCCGTCGTCCCGGCCAGAGCCCCACCCGGTGCCGTCGCCCCTCCTCCTACCGTCGTCCCGCCCAGGGCCGACTCCGCCCGCACCAGCAGCCGTTCGAGTGCGGCACGGCTCGCGGCCTTCTCCGGTGTACGAGCCGGCACCAGGAACAACGTGTGCCAGGCCGCATTGACCGCAGCCGCCGCCCCATGCCGAGCCTGCGCCACACCCGCATGCACCACCGACGCATCTCCCGCGCCCGCGCGCGCCACTCCTTCGTGCCCCACGCCCGCCTGCGCCTGCTCGGTGCGTACCGGTGAAGCGCCCATCGGTGCAGCGTGTACCGCTCCCGCGTGGACCACTCCCGCGTACACCGGCGACTCCTCCCCGTCCGCATGGCCCACACCCCCGCCGAGGCCCCCCGCTCCTCTCACCCCACACCCTCCGCCCCTTCCTCCCCTTCCGTCCACGACGTTCATCTCTTCCGCGTGCAGCAGTGCCGCCGCGGCCTCCAACGCCCGGGCGACGGCGATCCGCTCCGGACCGTGCGGCCGTACGAGCGCGGGCGCCATACACACCAGCCACGCCAGTACGCCGGCCCCGAGCGCCAGCGTGAGATGGAGCGGCACCTGCCCGAGGCGCTGCGGCACGAAGAACGCCGACGCCGCGATGAAGGTCAGGATGATGTTCCCCGGCGGCCCGATGCGCGTGGCATCGCAGACCACCTTGTGAACGGCCGCGACCAACGAGGCGAGGACCACCAGCAGAGCGGTCGAGGTGACGAGTGAAGCCGTGACCAGGGCGACACCCAGGCTCGCGATCATGCCGAGCACGACCCACGGCAGCGTCCGGGCGCGAGCGGCGTACGGCAGCCCGTGCGCGTACAGAGCACACATCGCCCCGGCCGAGGTGTAGAGGATCAGATCCAGCCGACCCAGCGCGAACAGCGTGAGGTCGGGGATCCCGAGAGCCACGACCGCGCTCAGTGCCGGCTTGTGCCAGATGTCGACGGGACGACGCAGCCGCACGGTGTTCTTGATCGGCAACGGCCGGATGCGCACCCCGATGCTCCCCGCACCGACGTTCCGGCGCCTTCTCGTCCGCATCCCGGCAGGCCTGGCGTGCTTTCCCATACCTTCAGGCTAGCAGGAAATTCCCAAGTGTTTTACTTGCAAAATATATGCCTGGTATGCCTGCGACTCTGGCCCAGCTGCAACGGGAGCGACAATGGCCGGGTGCCAGCCGCCAAGAAGAAGACCATGACCGCCCCGGCGTCACCGGAGCGCCGCCGCGAACTGCTCAACACCGCGGCCGAGGTGTTCGCCGCCCAGGGTTACAACGCCACCACCGTCCGCCGCATCGCGGACGAGGCCGGAATGCTCGCGGGCAGCCTCTATTACCACTTCGACTCCAAGGAATCGATGCTGGACGAGATCCTGTCCACGTTCCTGACCGAGCTCTGGGACGGCTACGACGCCGTACTCGCCGCCGGACTCGGCCCCCGGGAAACCATCGAGGCCCTGGTCACCGAGTCCTTCCGGGAGATCGACCGGCACCGCGCCGCCGTCGCCATCTATCAGAAGGAGGCCCGGCACCTCGCCGACCAGCCCCGCTTCGGCTATCTCGCCGACTCCCAGCAGAAGTTCGAAAAGGCGTGGCTGGGAACCCTGGAACGAGGCGTGGCCGACGGTGTTTTCCGCGCGGACCTCGACGTCCGGCTCACCTACCGCTTCGTGCGCGACACCGTCTGGGTCGCCGCGAGCTGGTACCGCCCGGGTGGCCTCCACAGCCCCGAGGAAATCGCCCGCCAGTACCTCTCCATGGTCCTTGACGGCATCGCCGAACGCGGCTGACCGCCCCCCGTAAGCAGTTCACCACAATCAAGCAATGCCTGACCCGCAAGCCCTACGCAACGGGCCCAACGGGCTCAACGGATGCAAACGAGCTCAACGGGTTCAACGGGGCAACGGGGTAACAGGGCAACGGGGCAACGAACGAAGGGCCGCCGATTACCCGACGGCCCACTGCTCACACCTCAATGCCCACAGCTCACTACTCACTGCTCAAACTCGATGTCCACAGCTCACTGCTCACAGCCTCAGCAGGAAACGTTCTTCACATACAGCGCGCGCGGAATCCCCGTCGTGCCGTACCGAACGTCCTTCGTAGCCCCCTTGGGAAGGCGACCGCTCGGGTCCTTGTGGTGAGGAATGACGATCTTGTAGCACGACACGCGCTGGGTGCACAGATTCGACAGACGGACGTATCGCTGCTGGCCCTTGTTGAAGTACTTCCGTACCTTGACGCACTGCGGCGAGTGGTCGGCGGCCGCCGCCGGCGACGAGGTGGCCAGTGTGAGCGAAGCGCTGCACGCCACCGCGGCCAGCGTTATGGACATGATCTTCCGCACGTGATCTCCCCCGGTGGAAACTCAGATTCAATCCCCCGCGAAGCACGACCGGCTTCGCACGTTCATTCCCCATTGTCCACACGAGCCCCAGGAAAACCCTCTCGGGGGTCTCACAGGGACAAAAGCGCGACACAAGAGCGACCTTTCCGGAACCAGTCCCCGCCCAGCCCACCCCCGCCACCGGCCCTCCCGCCACGCCGGCTCGTGCCGAACACACGACGCCAGCTCAAACGAAAGGCACCACGCCAGCTCAGGGCCGAAGGCCCCGCGCCAGCTTCGACCGAAGGCACCGCGCCAGCTCGAGCCGAAGGCGCAGGTCAGGCGGGGGTGCACGGCAGCTCGGGCCGAGGGCACACGTCGGGCGGAGGCGTTACGCCAGCTCGGGTCCAAGGCGCAAGCCAGGGCGGAGGTGCCACGGCAGCTCGGGTCGAAGGTGCCACGTCACCTCAGACAGAAGGCGTCACGCCGGCTGGGTCCGGCCCGGGCGCCGCCCGGCAGCCACTCCCGTCCCTGACCATCGGCCGGCCACAGCTCGTCGCCCGCAGACCCAGACACTCCAAGCACGCTGAGTCCGCTCCCCGCGCTGCCTCAGCTCGGCCACGCCCCCTGCTCGTCCTGCCACGCTCGGTCTCCACCGCACCGTCCGAGCTCCCCGCGCACCTGCCCCACCCTCAGCCTGCAGCCTGGGTCCCACCGCATCCGCCGCGCACACCTGCCTCCTCCCCTGTGAGGCTCTCCCCCCGGGGGCCCCGCCCCCCACCCCGCCCCACCCCAGCCCACCCGCATCCCGGCCCTCGCCCAACCCCCACTCGCGCCTCAGTGCCTCCCCGCCCCGCATCGCCAATTACCCGCTACCACTCAAGGGTGGTAAATCACCCCGCGAGCGAGAGGCGCCCACCTGGCCGCCCAGTCACCCGAGGACCTACCACCCGACCACCCACCCACGCCGCCCCCAACCAACAAGAGCCAGCCACCCTCACCCCGGTCGCCCCACCCCCGTCGCCCCGCTCGCGTTGCTAGCTCGCTGACTCCCTCACTCGCTGACTCGCTCACTCGCGGGTGGGCGTGCCGTCACCACCCGCAGTCCTCGGTCTGCGAACTCCCGGCGGGTGGATTCCTTGGCGCTCGCGTCCGTGATGAAGGTGTCAAAGACGTCCGTGTCACCGACCCGGGCGAAGCACCGTTCGCCGATCTTCGACGAGTCCGCGACGACCACCGCACGCCGCGCGCGCTCCGCCATGAGGCGGTTGACGCGGGCCTCGGCCTCGTCGTGAACGGTGGCCCCCATCACCGGATCCATGCCGTTCGCGCCGATGAACGCGATATCGATCGAGATCTGCTGGAGCACCAACTCACTGAACGGGCCGACCAGTTCGAATGACCGTGAGTGCGCGACCCCACCCGTGAGCACAATCTTGATCTGCGGGCGCACGGCCAGCTCATTGGCGATGTTCAGCGAATTGGTGACGATCGTCAGATGCGGCTGCGGGCCTGCCTCCGCGAAGTCCGGACGTGTGGCGAGCGCCCGGGCGATCGCCGTGGTCGTGGTGCCACCGCTCAGCCCCACGACGTCACCACGATCGACCAGCTTCGCCGCGGCCTGGGCCACCGCCTCCTTCTCCGCCGACCGGTGCGCATGCTTGTAACGGATCGGCAGGTCGTACGCCACCGAGCTGAGCACCGCCCCGCCCCGCGTGCGGGTCAGCAACTGCTGCTCGGCGAGAGCATCCATGTCGCGCCGCATCGTGGCGGCCGAGACCTCCAGTGCGGTCGCTGCCTCCTCGACATCCACCCGACCCCGCTCCCCAAGCAGCTCGAGCAGTGCGTTCATCCGTTCATGGCGCTTCATAGCGCGAGCCTAATTCGTCTCAATCGACCGCGATGACGCCCGGTCGGCACCCTCGTTCATCACCTCTCCTGCCTCCTTCTCCTCCTTCTCCTCCTTCCCTTCGTCTCCTCTGTCCCCTCCCTGTCTGGCCCCGCCTCCTTGCATGTCTGTCCTGCACTCAGCCATGGGTCCGTGCCCAGCCATGGGCCTGAGCTCAGCCATAGGCGACCCATCCCCGGCCCTGTCTCCGTGCTCAGCCATCGGCCCGTGCCCGGCCCTCCGCCCATGTCCGGTCGTGGGCCCGTGCTCAGTCACGGTCCCGAGGTCAGCCATGGAACGGATGCTTAGCCGCGCGCCGGTGCCTGGGCCGCGTACTGCTCCGGGACCGTCGCCGGAGTGGCCAGCACGCCCAGCAGTCGTGCGGCCTCTTCGGCCACGGCCTCCCGGGCCGGCTTGACGTACTTCCGGGAGTCGACCAGTGACGGGTTCGCGTCCAGCGTCCCGCGTATCGACTGGGTGAAGACGGAGACCAGATGAGTGGAGATGTTGATCTTCGTCATTCCGGCTGCGACGGCGCGGCGCAATTCGTCGTCCGGTACGCCGGAGGACCCGTGCAGGACCAGCGGCACCGGCAGCGCGGCACGGAGCGCCGCGATGAGTTCCTTGTCCAGGACGGCCGTGCGCTCGTGCATCGCATGGGACGAGCCCACGGCCACGGCGAGGGCATCCACGCCCGTCGCGCTGACGAATGCCAAGGCCTCGTCCGGGTCCGTTCGCACGCCCGGTGCGTGTACGCCGTCCTTGCCGCCCACCTCGCCGAGCTCCGCCTCGACATAGGCACCACGGTCGTGGCACCACGAGGTGAGTTCGGCGGTGGTGGCGACGTTCTCCTCGTAGGGGAGTGCGGAAGCGTCCACCATGATCGAACCGACCCCTGCGGTGATGCCCTCGCGGACCAGTTCGGCATCGGTGATGTGGTCGAGATGGACCGCGATCCGGGCGCTGGAGCCTTCGGCAAGGGCCAGCGTGGCGCGGGTGATGGGGAGCAGGCTGCCGTGGTAGCGGATGCAGTTCTCGCTGATCTGCAGGATCAGCGGAATGCCGGTGCGTTCGGCCGCGGTGACGAGTGCCTCGGCGGTTTCCAGGTGGATGACGTTGAAGGCCGCTGCGCCGACGTGCGCCTCACGTGCGGCGTCGATGAGAAATGAGGTGGGGGCCAGAGGCATGGGATGTGAACTCCCTTGCAGAGCAGACGTGATGGAGAGGGAGGGGTGGGCGGGGCGGAGGAGCGGCGGCTATGAGGCGGCCGGGGCCTCGAGCATCACCGAACGGGTCAGGCTGCGCGGGTTGTCCGGGTCCAGGCCGCGGGCCCGGGCACGCTCCAGTGCCACTCGCTGGACCAGGACCAGCTCGGCCAGCGGATCGCGCGCATGGCGCACGAACCGCGCACCTGTCTGCACCACATCGGCCTCCAGCCCCTCCGGGGCCTCACCGAACAGCCAGGTCACCCGACCGGGCGCGGCTATCGAGATGGGGCCGTGGCGGTACTCCATCGCGGGGTAGGACTCCGTCCAGCTCTGCGAGGCCTCCCGCATCTTGAGGGCCGCTTCGTTCGCGAGACCGAACGTCCAGCCCGTGCCGAGGAAGGAGAACTGCTCGGCGTCCACCCACTCCCTCTCGACCGTTGCGGCCAGGGCCTCTTCCGCGTCGGTCACGGCCCGGGAGACGTCCTCGCCCAGATGTGCGCGCAACAGTGTCAGTGCCGTGGTCGCAAAGCGGGTCTGCACCACCGACTTCTCATCGGCGAACGGAAGCTCGACCGTCTCGTCGGACAGGGCGACCGCCGGGGTCTCGGGATCACCGAGGATCGTCACCGTCGGAATGCGTCCCTTGACCGCGTCGAGGACCCGCAGCACCTCGGTCGTGGTGCCCGAGCGGGTAATCGCCACCACCGCGTCATAGCCGCGATCGCCGCCGAGGAAGGCTTCGGAAGCGGCGAACGGGTCCGTCACGCCCAAGCCGGCGCTCTCGCGCAACGCTGCGTACGACTGCGCCATGAACCATGAGGTGCCACAGCCGATGACGGCCACTCGTTGGCCCGCCTTCGGCAGCGGGCCGGCGGCCGCTCCGATCCGTGCGGCCTGCCGCCAGGTCTCCGGCTGGCTGTGCAGCTCCTGCTCCATGTACGAGGTCTCGCTCATGGCCCACCCTCCCGTGATGCGTGAAGCGGTCTTGCTCCGTTGCGGCCGGTTCCCTCCGGCCTCGGCTGGATACTCTGCGGTCGTCTTGCTCGAAACTGCAACTTTCTCGTCTGCTGCAATCGACTGTACGCATCATCCGCGCCGCGATCCATCCCTCGAAAGGGTGGCTGCGGGCAGGCGGTGAGGGGAGTGCCGTGCCGCGCTTCGCGGTTCTGAGGTCACAGGTAGGTGTTGACAGTTGCGCGAAGGGCGTCAAATACTCGCATGATCAATCACCCGCGCAATCGCTGACGCACTCACTCACGCAGCAAGGCCGCCCCGCCGCACAAAGGACTTCCCATGTCCACTGCCACGATCTCCGCGACGCCTCCGCCGCCGTCCGCCAGGACTTCCGGCCGCACCGGCAGGCTTTTCGCGCTCACCGGCGCCATCGTTGGCGTCATCTACGGCTACGACACCGGCAGCATCTCCGGTGCCCTGGTGTTCCTGAGCAAGGACTTCCACCTCACCGAGACCGAAAAAGGGCTGGTCAACAGCGTCTTGGTGTGCGGCTCCATCGTGGGGGCACTGATCGGCGGCAAGCTCGCCGACGCGTGGGGGCGGAAGGCGGCGATGCTGATCGTCGCCGGCTCGTACGCGGTGTTCGTCGCGCTCTCCGCCGCCGCGCCCAATGTCGTCGTGCTGGACGTCGTCCGGTTCCTGCTCGGCGTCGCCATCGGCATTTCGATCGTCGCCGCGCCGCTCTACGTCGCCGAATCCACGCCGGCCCGTATCCGAGGCGCCTCCGTCGCCGCCTATCAAGTGGCCACGGTCGCCGGGATCGTCCTCACATACTTCGTCAACTGGGGCCTGTCCGGTGGCGGGCACTGGCGCTGGATGCTCGGTCTCTCCGCGATCCCTGCCGCGCTGGTCCTGATTCCGCTGCTCCGGTTGCCGGACACCCCGCGGTGGTACGTCCTCAAGGGACGCACGGAACGGGCCGTCGAAGTGATGGCCGTGACCGACCCGGACGTCGATCCTCGCGCGGAGGTCGCGGCCGTCAGTGCCGCGCTCGCCGAGGAGAGCGGCGGATCGGCGCGTTCCCTCCTGCGCAAGCCCTACGCCCGAGCGACGCTCTTCGTCATCGGGCTGGGGTTCTTCTGCCAGATCACCGGCATCAACGCCGTGACCTACTACAGCCCGCAGATCTTCGAGGAAATGGGCTTCACCGGCAACGGACAGAACTTCCTGCTTCCGTCCTTCGTCCAGCTCGCCTCATTGGCCGCCACCGTGTTCGCCATCCTCATCATCGACCGGCTCGGCCGCCGGGTGGTGCTGCTCTGCGGCATCGGCACCATGGTGGTGATGCTGGGCGTGCTGACCGCCGTGTTCGGCTCGGGAGAGCTGCACGGCACCATGACGTGGGTCGGTTTCGCGGCGATCCTGCTGTTCACCGCGGCCTTCAACTTCGGCTTCGGCTCGCTGATCTGGGTCTACGCGAGTGAGGCGTTCCCGGCGCAGCTGCGGTCCACCGGGGCTTCGGTGATGCTCACCGCGGATCTGGTCGCCAACCTGCTGATCGCCCAGTTCTTCCCCTCCCTGATGGCCTGGGCAGGAGCGGCGCGGACCTTCGCCGCGCTCGGCGTGCTCGCCCTCGCCGCGCTGGTCTTCGCGACCGTCACCGCGCCGGAGACCAAGGGGCGCCAGCTGGAGGAGATCCAGGAGTACTGGCGCAACGGCGGCCGTTGGCCCCTGTCCGGCCCGGCCGAAACGGTGAGCGCCGCACCGCTCGGCAAGTCAGCGGTGCCGCCCACCACGTCTTCCTAGTCCGCTCGCCCGCTCGGCGGGCGCCCGGCTCTACGTGCCACCAGGTGCCCGGCACGCCAGTCACCGCCTCAGGTCGGCAGCTGCTCCCGGTACGCCTCCAGGGCCGGGGCGGTCGTCGTCGCCACGAATTCCGTGATCCGGTACGCGCACACACCGGCGAGGACGAACGGGTCCTGGGCCACGATCTCCTCCACGGCCGCCCGGTCCACGCCGGCGGCGAGAATCACGCCGCCGTCCCGTGGAACCTTGCGCCCGGCGGCGATGAAGTGCCCGGCCGCGTACTCCTGCTGCAGCCAGGCCACATGCTCCTCGAGGACGGCCTCGACGCGTTCGAGGGGCGCGGTATAAGTCAGTTCCAGTACGAACATGGTGGCAATATATGCACCGGCGACTCCCTCGCTCTCAGCTGGTGGACAGGTCCGGGCGCCGTCGCCCGTGGTGGGTCGCGGCCTCGTAGGCATGGCCGGCCTGCAATACGGCGAGGTCGGCCCTCGGCGCACCGATGAACTGCAGGCCCACGGGCAGGCCACCGGGCGTGAAGCCCGCCGGAACCGACAGGGCGGGCACCCCGAGCAGGGAGATCAGGTAGGCCGACCGCATCCAGTCCAGATAGGTCTCCGTGGGGCGGCCGGCGACCTCCGTCGGGTACTCCAGTTCCGCATCGAACGGCGCGACCTGACTGACCGGGGCGAGCAGCAGGTCGTAACGGGAGAAGAAGTCCACCGCGCCAAGGTGGAGCCGGCTGCGGACCGTGGTGGCGGTGATGAGGTCGGCCGGGGTGAGCCGGCGGCCCTGCTCGATGTTCCAGACCAGGCTGGGCTTGAGGGACTCCCGAGCGGCGTCGAGCAGCACGCCCAGCGCCAGGTCGAAGCTGTGCGCCCGCAGCGTCCGGAACGCCTCGTCGGCCCCCGCCAGGTCCGGGCACGCCGTCTCCACCTGGCAGCCGAGCGCCTCCAGGACGCTCAACTGCGGCTCCAGTACGGCGAGGACGTCCGGGTCGGCCGGTGCGTGTCCGCCGAGGTCCGGGGACCAGGCGACGCGCAGACCGCGCAGCTCGCGGCCGAGCGGGACCCGGAACGCCGCGCCGGGGGTCTCCAGGCTGATGGGGCACCGCGGATCCGGACCGGCCATCGCGGACAGCAGCAACGCGGTGTCGGCGACGGTCCGCCCCATGGGGCCCGGGACCGCAAGGGTGTCCCAGAGGTTGCCGCCGGGGTGCGGAGGCACCCGCCCCGGGGTGGGCCGCAGCCCGACCACATTGCAGAAGGACGCCGGATTGCGCAGCGAGCCACCCATGTCACTGCCGTCGGCGAGGGGTTGCAGCCCCGCCGCCAGGGCGGCCGCGGCGCCGCCGCTGCTCCCGCCCGCCGACCGGCTGGTGTCGTACGGATTGCGGGTGGTGCCGAAGACCGGGTTGAAGGTGTGCGAACCGGCGGCGAACTCGGGGACGTTGGTCTTGCCGAGGCGGATGGCGCCGGCCCGTTGGAGGCGGTCGACCACCAGGTCGTCCTCGGCGGGCACATGGTCGGCGAAGAGCGGTGAGCCGAACGTGGTGCGCATACCGCGGGTGAGGTGGGTGTCCTTGAAGGCGATCGGCAGTCCGTGCAGAGGCGGCACCTCGGCGCCCCGGGCCAGGCGCTCGTCGGCCCGGGCGGCGGCGACCAGAGCGCCCTCGGGATCGAGCGTGACGAGGGCGTTGACGGCCGGATTGATCTGTTCGATCCGGTCCAGATGAGCCTGCACGACCTCCCGGGCGGACAGCTCGCGGCTGCGCAACCGGGCGGCGAGGTCGGTGGCGTCGAGCTCGTGGAGTGCGTCGGACATGACGGGCCTCTGCTGGGATCAGGGACGTGGGCCGAGGGCGGAGCAGGGACGGCGGCGTGCGGTGCCGGGACCACTCTCCTCACCGTACCGAGCGGCACTGACAGTCCGTCCGGTCGCCGCTCCGCCCGGCGAACGGGCCGGTCAGCCGTTCGGTAGCGTGGCGGTCATCATGGACACTCCCGGAACGATCTCCTGCGACGAGGAACTGCGGCACTGGCCGGCCGACGAGGACCAGGCCCGGACGGTCCAGGACCGGCTGCGGCCCTACGTACGGCTCGACGAACCCGGCCCGGAACCGGGCTTCGAGGGCACGGTCGTGGGCGTGGACGTCGCCTACGACGACGCGCGCAATGTCGTCGCCGCGGCCGCCGTGGCGCTGGACGCCCGGACCCGCGCCGTCGTCGACGAGGCGACCGCCGTCGGTCAGGTCTCCTTCCCGTACGTGCCGGGCCTGCTGGCCTTCCGGGAGATCCCCACCGTGCTCGCCGCGCTCGACCGTCTTGCCCGTACTCCCGACCTGGTGATCTGTGACGGCTACGGGGTGGCGCATCCGCGCCGCTTCGGGCTCGCCAGCCACCTGGGGGTGCTCACCGGCCTCCCCACCATCGGTGTAGCCAAGAACCCCTTCACTTTCCGGTACGAACCTCCGGGCCCGGAGCGGGGCGCCACTGCTCCGCTCCTGGACGGCGACGAGGAGGTGGGACGAGCGTTGCGGACCCAAAAGGGCGTCAAACCGGTCTTCGTCTCCGTGGGGCACCGGGTCAGCCTCGACCGGGCCTGCGCCCACGCGCTGCACCTGGCGCCGGACTACCGGATTCCGGAGACCACCCGGGCCGCCGACGCGCTGTGCCGCCGCGCCCTGGCCGGAATCTGACGCCGGAACTCCTGGTGGCGGGGCGGCGGCCCGGCTACCTCTCCCGGACGACCCGGAAGGTGATGCCCGCCTTCTGGAGTCGCGTCGTCAGCGCGTCCCCCATGGCCACCGCGGGCGTCACCTGGCCGGCGGTCCGCGGCAGATCGTCGAAGGCCAGGCTGAGCGCCGACTCGGCAAGCATCTTCGCCGTCTCGTCGTAGCCGGGGTCGCCGCCCGCGACCTCGGTGATCAGGCGTTTGCCGCCGCCGGAGGCGACGAACCGCACCGTGAACCAGCTCCGGGCACGCCGCTCCGCGCTCGGCCCCTGGCCCGGCTCCAGACGACCCGACAACCACCGACGGGCGGGCGGTACCTGCGCGGCCGCGCACAGCGCCCCGGCCCCCAGGGCCCCGCCCACGGCGATCGGCAGCCGCCGGACGCCGGCGTAGTGGCGGTAGCGGAAGTCCGGCCCGTAGCGGTCCAGGGCGGCGGCCGAGCGGGCGATGATCTGCGGGTCGAGGGTCGGCAGCGGCACGCCCCACGTGCCGGTCTCCGCGCTCCTGAGGGGCGGGCCGAACGGGGCCCGGATCCGGCGCCCGGCCGGCCGGGGCTCGGCCCGCTGCCGCTCGCGGGCCGCCCGCGCCATGGCGACCGGCCGCGAGGCGACGGTCAGCGCGGAGGCCAGCGTGCCACCGGAGAACGTCGCATTGGTGCGGACGAAGCCGTCGATGCGCAGCGGGACGCCCTCGGGCAGCAGGCCCACGGTGTAGTGGACGCCGAGGTCGTGGGGGACGGAGTCGAAGCCGGCGGCATGGATCAGGCGCGCGCCCGAGGTGCGGGCCGTCGCGTCGTGCCGCAAGAACATGCGGTCGATGAATTCCGGCTCGCCGGTGAGGTCGACGTAGTCGGTACCGGCCGCGGCGCACGCGGCGACCAGCGGCTCACCGTGCAGCAGATAGGGCCCCACCGTGGTCGCCAGCACCCGGGTGTCCGAGGCAAGGGCGTGCAGGGCGTCCCGGTCGTCGCTCTCGGCCCGCACCAGTGGGAGATCGCCGCAGGCCGGGTTGATCTCGGCCAGGTGGTCCCGCAGACGCTCCAGTTTGGAGAGGTTGCGACCGGCCAGCGCCCAGCGGCAGTCCCGGGGCGCGTGCTCGGCCAGATAGGCGGCGGTGAGCGCGCCGACGAAGCCGGTCGCCCCGTAGAGGACGAGGTCGTGGGCCCGTCCCTCGGTGTTCTGCCGTTGCATGCTACGCGTCCTCTCGACCGCCCTGGTGAGCTGGTGTTCGGACCCTAGGCAGTTGCCGTCGTCCCGTCAACGAGGGCCTGAGCCATCCCGGTTGGGCCGGGGCGACGGGAAGCGCCATGAGGGTACTGGGGTGGAACGTACGCCCTTGACAGGGCGGGACGGCCGGGCCACATTCACCGTGAGCGCGACGACGTAGGACGTCCCATCTCTCCGCCGTACCGTCGTTTCTCCGCCGTACCGACGTTGCCGACTCCCAAAGGAGGCCGGTTTGCCGTGACGACGCGTCCCTTGGACGACCACCAGGACAACGGCCGAACCGGACCCGGCCCTCAGCGAACACGGCGCTGGTACCACGAGGTCACGCCACGGCAGTGGAAGGCGATGTTCGCCGCCTGGATCGGCTATCTCCTCGACGGCTTCGACTTCGTCCTCATCACCCTGGTGCTGACCGAGATCGCCGACGAGTTCCACCTGAGCACCGCCACCGCCGCCTCGCTGATCTCGGGTGCGTTCATCACCCGGTGGCTGGGCGGCGCGCTCCTCGGCGCGCTGGGCGACCGCTACGGACGCAGGACCGCCATGGTCGCCAGCATCCTGCTCTACTCGCCCGGCACCTTCGCCTGCGGCTTCGCCTGGGGGTACAGCAGCCTGTTCGCCGCCCGTCTGGTGATCGGGCTGGGCATGGCGGGGGAGTACAGCGCCAGCGCGACCTACGTGCTCGAAACCTGGCCCGCCCGGTGGCGCAACCGGGCGTCCGGGTTCCTGATCTCCGGGTACGCGGGCGGCACCGTCGTCGCGGCCGAGCTCTACAAGTGGGTGGTGCCCCACTGGGGCTGGCGCTGGATGTTCTGGATCGGAGTACTGCCCGTCCTCGTCGCCCTCTGGGTGCGCAGATCGTTGCCGGAGGCCGGGGACTGGCACCAGGAGATCGGCGCGTCCGGTAGCGGGCTCGAAGGGGAACGTCCGCATCCGTTCCGGCCGTTGTTCACCGGGCGCCGCCGCTGGCCCAACGCCGTCCTGGCCGCGACCGCCTCGGCCGCCCTGTACTGCGTCTTCACGCCTGTAGGAGCGGGGTACGTCCTCTGGCTGTCCGGGGTCGCGGCCCTGTGCCTGGTCGCCTTCGCCGTGCAGCTCGGTGGCCGCCGCGGATGGCTGCTGTACGTCTCCCTGATGGCCACCGTGTTCTGCGCCTTCCTCTACAGCTGGCCCGTCCAGGCCCTGTTGCCGACCTACCTCAAGACCGACCTCGGCTACGCGCCCGGACAGGTCACCGACGTGATGTTCTACGCGTGCTTCGGCACCATGGCGGGATGCTGGCTCGCGGGATACACCGGCGACCGGCTCGGGACCCGGCGCGCCTACGCCTGCACCCTGCTGGCCTCGCTCGCCTTCGTCTTCCCGGTCTTCGCCGTGCGCGACAACCTGCCCCTCCTCGGCGTGCTGGTCTTCGGGCTGCTCGCGCTCAGCCAGGGCATCTCCGGCCTCCTGCCGAAATACCTCGCCGGTCACTTCCCGACCGCGATCCGCGCCGCCTCCTTGGGCTTCGTCTACAACGTCGGCGCCCTGGGCGGCGCGGTGGCGCCCGTCCTCGGAGCCCATCTGGCCGAAGGCATGCCCCTGGGGCGCGCGCTCGCCGTGCTCACCTTCGGACTGACGCTGCTCGTCGTCCTCCTGGTGGGCGGCAATGTGCCGCACCGCCTGGGGAGACTGCTCGACCGTCAGGCGCCCGAAGACCACCTCGTACCGGAGCCCGATGCCGGTGCAGGCATCCCCGGGGGCGCATTGCCACGTCCGGCCACCGGGGAGACGCCGCGCTGAACCGGGCTCGCCCCGTAGGACCGCCGCGGTCTCTTCACTCCCTATGGCCGCCCCGTCACTCCGTACGGTCGTCCTGCCGCCCCAGCGTCACCCCGCGCACCCCCTCCAGCTCGGACAGCGCCTCCACCAGAGGATGGGCCGCGGCGGCGCCCTCCAGACGGAGCAGCACCTCGGCCGCGAACCGCTCCTCGTCCACCCCGGTCTCCACCTGGACCTCCGTCACCCGGAACCCCCGGCCGGTGCACATCTCCAAAATCCGCCCCAGCAGGCCGCGTTGCGTGCGGTAGGCGATGCGCAGATCGACCCGGGTGAGGGAGGGCTCCTTCGCGATCAGGTCGGAGATCTTCGTGAAGCCGCGGACGATGAGGAAGTGCACCGCGGTCGCGCCGATCGCCAGCCACGGCAGCCCACCGCCGCACGCCATGCCGATGGCGCAGGTCAGCCAGATGGTGGCGGCCGTCGTCAGGCCGCGGACGGCATCCTTCCGGACGAAGATCAGGCCGCCGCCGATGAACCCGATGCCCGAAACGACCTGGGCGGCGACGCGCGACGGGTCGAGCGCCACGCCGTCGGCGCCCAGCAGCGCCCCGAAGCCATGGATCGACACCTCCATGAACAGCGCGCTCCCCACGCCGACCAGCGTGTGGGTGCGCAGTCCGGCGCTCTTCTGCCGGGCCTCCCGTTCCAGGCCGATCAGTGAGGACAGCAGCAGCGCCAGGGCCAGTTCGGTGAACTGGCGCAGTCCCTGACCGGCGTGGAAGTCGAACAGTGCGGCGGCGAGTTGCGGATCAGACATGGCGGCAATTGTCCCTCTGACGGCCGGGCGACCGGCGCTGCGCGGGCCGTTGTCAGTGCCCGCGGTTAGCGTGGGATGCGTCGGCCGGTCCGTGCGCGAGACGCACGGCGCCGGGGCGGCGCCGCAAGTGGTGCCGTACGGGGGAACGGACGTGGAGGAGCTCATGACGAAGGCGGCGGGTCCGGTGGCGGTCCGGGAGCGGGTACGGGCGTTCGCGCTCGGCCTGCCCGGGGCCGTGGAGGAGTTTCCGTGGGGCGAGAGCGTCATCAAGGTGAACAAAAAGGTCTTCGCCTTCCTCGGCGTCGATGACGGCAGCCATCCACCGGGCGTCACGGTCAAGCTGACGGACCCCGAGGCGCATGCCCACGCCCTGAGCTCGCCCGGCGCCGAGCCGGCGGGCTACGGCCTGGGCAAGGCCGGCTGGGTGCGGATCCCGCTCGACGAGCAGGGGATGCCACCGGCCGAGCTGCTCTGCGACTGGGCGGAGGAGTCGTACCGCGTCATAGCCCCCAAGAAGCTCATCGCCGAGCTCGACGGGGGATAGCGGCGCAGCGGCAGCAGGCGCGCAAAGGCCCGTGGCGGCGAGGGCAGTTGAACCTCGTCGGCACGGGCCTTTCCGCGTGGTCGCCACTTGGAACAGGGGGGCTTGTGGAAAGTGGAACACGTTCTTAACATCACGAGTGTTACATCAGAAGTGTCACAGTGCGGAAGGGCATGGGGCGCGATGACGGAGTCGGACAACGGCCCGCTGCACGGCGTACGGGTCGTCGAGCTCGCGGGCATCGGCCCGGGGCCGTTCGCGGCCATGTTGCTGGCCGACCTCGGCGCCGACGTCGTCCGCGTCGACCGGCCCGGCGGAGCCGGACTGGCCATCGACCCGGCCTACGACATCACCAACCGGAACAAGCGCTCCGTGCTGGTGGACCTGAAGACTCCCCGGGGCGTCGCCCAGGTCCTCGACCTTGCCGAACGCGCCGACGTACTGCTGGAGGGCTACCGCCCCGGCGTGGCCGAGCGGCTCGGCGTCGGCCCCGAGGAGTGCCTGGCGCGCAACCCCAAGCTGGTCTACGGCCGGATGACCGGCTGGGGCCAGCAGGGCCCGCTCGCCGACACCGCCGGACACGACATCGGCTACATCGCCATCACCGGCGCCCTCGGAATGATCGGTCCGCCCGACGGTCCGCCCGCCCTCCCCGCCAACCTCCTCGGCGACTACGCCGGCGGCTCCCTCTACCTCGTCATCGGCGTCCTCGCCGCCCTCCAGCACGCCCGCACCGAAGGCGGCCGGGGCCAGGTCGTGGACGCCGCGATCGTCGACGGCACCGCCCATCTGACGGCGATGATCCACGGCATGCTGGCCGCCGGTGGCTGGCAGGACCGGCGCGGCGCCAACCTGCTCGACGGCGGGACACCGTTCTACGACACCTACGAGACCGCCGACGGCGGGTACATGGCCGTCGGCGCCCTGGAGAAGCGCTTCTACGGCGAATTCATCCGGCTGCTGGGCATCGAGAACGAGGCCCCGGCACGGGACGACCTCGCCGCCTGGGACGAACTGCGCACCGCGATCGCGGCCCGCTTCAAGACCCGCACCAGGGACGAATGGACCACCGTCTTCCAGCACTCCGACGCCTGCGTCGCACCGGTGCTCTCCCTGCGCGAGGCGCCGCACCACCCGCACCTCGCTGCCCGCGGCACCTTCGTCGACCACAGCGGCATCACCCAGCCGGCCCCCGCACCCCGCTTCTCGCACACCCCGGGCGCCGTCCGCACACCACCCGCCCGGCCCGGCGCGGACACCGAGGACATCGCCCGCGACTGGCAGGCCCCCAGCCTCCGCCCCCCGCCCACCGAACGCCCCACCGGCACCCCGGACCGCACCGAGCACAAGGACGCGGCCCACTGATGAAGCTCACCACCCCACTCCGCTACCCGGCCGACCCGCCCCGGGCCACCGAGCACACCCCCGCCCTCGAACCGGCCGCCCAGGCCGACACCCGGGCCGCCGAGCCCACCAAGACCGTCAAGAACCGGCTCTGAGGAGGGCCCGCCGAGATGACCGCCCAGTTGCCGCGCCAGATCTTCACCGAGGACCACGAGGCCTTCCGGGAAACCGTCCGCACCTTCCTCGCCAAGGAGGTGACGCCCCACTACGAACAATGGGAGAAGGACGGCATCGTCAGCCGCGACGCCTGGCGCGCGGCCGGCAGACAGGGCCTGCTGGGCATGGCGGTGCCCGAGGAGTACGGCGGCGGAGGCAACCCCGACTTCCGCTACAGCGCCGTCCTCGCCGAGGAATTCACCCGCGCCGGCGCCCCCGGACTCGCCCTGGGCCTGCACAACGACATCATCGGCCCCTACCTGACCTCCCTCGCCACCGACGAACAGAAACGGCGCTGGCTCCCCGGCTTCTGCACCGGCGAGATCATCACCGCCATCGCCATGACCGAACCGGGCGCCGGCTCCGACCTCCAGGGCATCCGCACCACCGCCGAGGACAAGGGCGACCACTGGCTGCTGAACGGCTCCAAGACGTTCATCTCCAACGGCATCCTCGCCGACCTCGTCATCGTCGTCGCCAAGACCACACCCGAGGGCGGCGCACACGGCCTGTCACTGCTCGTCGTCGAACGCGGCACGGCAGGCTTCGAACGCGGCCGCAACCTCGACAAGATCGGACAGAAATCCCAGGACACCGCCGAACTGTTCTTCCACGACGTACGCGTCCCCAAGGAGAACCTCCTCGGCCGGCTCAACGGCGCCTTCATCCACCTCATGACCAACCTCGCACAGGAACGCATGGGCATAGCCGTCGCCGGCATCGCCGCCGCCGAGCACCTCCTGGAGATCACCACCCAATACGTCAAGGAACGCGAGGCCTTCGGACGGCCGCTGTCCAAGCTCCAGCACATCCGCTTCGAGATCGCCGAAATGGCCACCGAATGCGCCGTCACCCGCACCTTCCTCGACCGCTGCATCGCCGACCACTCCGACGGCACCCTCGACGCCGTACACGCCTCCATGGCCAAGTGGTGGGCCACCGAACTCCAGAAGCGCGTCGCCGACCGCTGCCTCCAACTCCACGGCGGCTACGGCTACATGACCGAATACCGCGTCGCCAAGGCCTTCACCGACGGCCGCATCCAGACCATCTACGGCGGGACGACCGAGATCATGAAGGAGATCATCGGCCGCTCCCTGCTCGGCTAACCCTCCCCGGAAAGGCTTACCAGTGAGTTCCGAAGCGTACGTATACGACGCGATCCGCACCCCCCGCGGCCGCGGCAAGGCCAACGGCGCGCTGCACGGCACCAAGCCGATCGACCTGGTCGTCGGCCTGATCCACGAAGTACGCCGACGCTTCCCCGGCCTCGACCCGGCCGCGATCGACGACATCGTCCTCGGCGTCGTCGGCCCCGTCGGCGACCAGGGCTCCGACATCGCCCGGATCGCCGCGATCGCCGCCGGCCTGCCCGACACCGTCGCCGGCGTCCAGGAGAACCGCTTCTGTGCCTCCGGCCTCGAAGCCGTCAACATGGCCGCTGCCAAGGTCCGTTCCGGCTGGGAAGACCTCGTCCTCGCCGGCGGCGTCGAATCCATGTCACGGGTCCCGATGGCATCCGACGGCGGCGCCTGGTTCGCCGACCCGATGACCAACTTCGACACCGGCTTCGTCCCCCAGGGCATCGGCGCCGACCTCATCGCCACCATCGAGGGCTACAGCCGGCGCGACGTCGACGAATTCGCCGCGCTGTCGCAGGAACGGGCCGCCGCCGCATGGAAGGACGGCCGCTTCGACCGGTCCGTCGTCCCCGTACGCGACCGCAACGGCCTCACCGTCCTCGACCACGACGAGCACATGCGCCCCGGCACCACCGCCGACTCCCTGGCCGCCCTCAAGCCGTCCTTCGCCACCATCGGGGACGCCGGCGGATTCGACGCGGTCGCCCTGCAGAAATACCACTGGGTCGAGAAGATCGACCACGTCCACCACGCCGGCAACTCCTCCGGCATCGTCGACGGCGCCGCCCTCGTCGCCATCGGCAACAAGGAGGTCGGCGAACGCTACGGCCTCACCCCCAGGGCCCGGATCCTCTCCGCCGCGGTCTCCGGCTCCGAACCGACGATCATGCTCACCGGCCCCGCCCCCGCCAGCCGCAAGGCGCTCGCCAAGGCCGGCCTGACCATCGACGACATCGACCTGGTCGAGATCAACGAAGCCTTCGCCGCCGTCGTCCTCCGCTTCGTCAAGGACATGGGCCTGAGCCTCGACAAGGTCAACGTCAACGGCGGCGCCATCGCCCTGGGCCACCCCCTCGGCGCGACCGGCGCCATGATCCTCGGCACCCTCGTCGACGAACTCGAACGACAGGACAAGCGCTACGGCCTGGCCACCCTCTGCGTCGGCGGCGGCATGGGCATCGCCACCGTCATCGAGCGCCTCTGACCCCCTCGTCCCACCCACCACGGAGTACGCACCATGAGTGAACCCGCAGCTTTGTCGACCATCCGCTGGGAAAAGGACGAGACCGGCGTCGTCACCCTGGTCCTGGACGACCCCGCCCAGTCCGCCAACACCATGAACAACGCCTTCAAGACCTCCCTCACCGCGGTCGTCGACCGCCTGGAGGCCGAGAAGGACAGCATCCGCGGCATCATCATCACCTCCGCCAAGAAGACCTTCTTCGCCGGCGGAGACCTCCGCGACCTGATCGCCGTCACCCCCGCCCAGGCCCAGCAGGCCTTCGAGTCCGGCCTGGGCATCAAGCGCGATCTGCGCCGCCTGGAGACACTCGGCAAGCCCGTCGTCGCCGCCATCAACGGCGCCGCGCTGGGCGGCGGTTACGAGATCGCGCTGGCCTGCCACCACCGCATCGCCCTCGACACCCCCGCCACCAAGATCGGCCTGCCCGAGGTCACCCTCGGCCTGCTGCCCGCCGCCGGCGGCGTCACCCGCACCGTACGACTGCTCGGCATCGCCGACGCCCTGCTGAAGGTGCTGCTCCAGGGCACCCAGTACAACGCCACCCGCGCCAAGGACGCCGGACTGATCCACGACGTCGCGGCCACCCCCGACGAACTCCTCACCAAGGCCCGCGCCTTCATCGACGAACACCCCGAGTCCCAGCAGCCCTGGGACGCCAAGGGCTACCGCATCCCCGGCGGCACCCCCGCCCAGCCGAAGTTCGCGGCCAACCTCCCCGCGTTCCCCGCCAACCTCAAGAAGCAGCTCAACGGCGCGCCGTACCCGGCCCCGCGCAACATCCTCGCCGCGGCCGTCGAAGGCTCCCAGGTCGACTTCGAGACCGCGCAGACCATCGAGGCGCGGTACTTCGTCGAGCTGGTCACCGGCCAGGTCTCCAAGAACATGATCCAGGCCTTCTTCTTCGACCTCCAGGCCGTCAACTCCGGCGCCAACCGCCCCAAGGGCATCGAACCCCGCACGGTCGAGAAGGTCGCCGTGCTCGGCGCCGGCATGATGGGCGCCGGAATCGCCTACGCCTGCGCCAAGGCAGGCATCCAGGTCGTCCTCAAGGACGTCACCCTGGAGGCGGCGCAGAAGGGCAAGGCGTACTCGGAGGGGCTGCTCGACAAGGCGCTCTCCCGAGGCCGTACCACCGAGCAGCAGCGCGACGAACTGCTCGCCCGGATCACGCCCACCGCCGAGCCCGCCGACCTCGCGGGCTGCGACGCCGTCATCGAGGCGGTCTTCGAGGACATCGCCCTCAAGCACAAGGTGTTCAAGGAGATCCAGCACATCGTCGCGCCCGACGCCCTGCTGTGCTCCAACACCTCCACCCTCCCCATCACGCTGCTGGCCGAAGGCGTCGAGCGGGACCAGGACTTCATCGGACTGCACTTCTTCTCACCGGTCGACAAGATGCCGCTGGTCGAGATCATCAAGGGCGGGCGGACCGGCGACGAGGCACTGGCCCGCGCCTTCGACCTGGTCCGCCAGATCAAGAAGACGCCGATCGTGGTCAACGACTCGCGGGGCTTCTTCACCTCCCGCGTCATCGGCCAGTTCATCAACGAGGGCGTGGCGATGATCGGCGAGGGCCTGGAACCGGCCTCCGTCGAACAGGCCGCCGCCCAGGCCGGCTACCCCGCCAAGGTGCTGTCCCTGATGGACGAACTGACCCTGACGCTGCCGCGCAAGATCCGCGAGGAGACCCGACGGGCCGCCGAGGAGGCCGGCGCCGCCTGGCAGCCGCACCCGGCGGACGAGGTCATCGACCGGATGGTCGACGAGTTCGGCCGCCCCGGCCGGAGCGGGGGAGCCGGTTTCTACGAGTACGGCGAGGACGGCCGGCGCACCGGTCTGTGGCCGGGCCTGCGCGAGCACTTCGCCCGCGAAGGCGCCGAGATCCCCTTCATCGACATGCAGGAACGCATGCTCTTCTCCGAGGCGCTGGACACCGTCCGCTGCTTCGAGGAGGGCGTCCTCACCTCGGTCGCCGACGCCAACATCGGCTCCATCTTCGGCATCGGCTTCCCGGGATGGACCGGCGGCGTGATCCAGTACATCAACGGCTACCAGGGCGGCCCGGGCCGCGAGGACCTCGTCGGCCTCCCCGGCTTCGTCACCCGCGCCCGGGAACTCCAGACGGCCTACGGCGACCGCTTCGCGCCCCCCGCACTGCTGGTCGAAAAGGCCGAAAGAGGCGAGAAGCTCACCGACTGACGTGCCGGGGCCGGGCGGGGGCAGGGGCGAGGAGCGGGGCGGGGCCGGGGGAGGGCGGGCGCGGATGCTTACTGCCCTCGCCGCCTGCCCGCCTGCTGGCCCGCCTCGCCTCCTCACCTGCCCTCCGCCCTACTGCTTGCTCATTTACTGCCCGCTCTTTGACTACAGAAAGTAGCGAAGGTGGGAACTAATCACTCTCCGTAATCGTTGCCGTAATATGAAGGAGCGGCACACAAGGCACCGGAGGGGCGACGTCCAGGGCGTAGGGCATGGAGTAGGGGAGGGGGTAGGGGAGGGAAGTAGGGCGGACGAGCCAGCGCGCGCTCTACCACCTACTGCTGGCTCCCTGCCCAACCGCTCGCTTCCCGCGGGTCACCACACCCGCTCGCCCTGCGGGCCCCTGGCTCCCGCGGACGGCTCCCGCAGGTGGCCCCCGCGGGTGGCTCCTGTGGGCTCTGCCCCTCCTCGTTCCTCCTCAGGGGATTGGGGCTCGGGGCTCGGGCTCACTCCTCCGGGGTGCCGTCCCTCTGGTCCGGAGCGCCTTCCGTACCGAACCACTCCCGCAGTTCCTGCTTCATCGAGCGCTGGAAGGCGGTGACCAGTGCCTGTACCACCATCGGCTGCATGTGAGCCGAGAGTGACTTCATCCGCGCCATCTCCTCCGCGTCCGGCCCACCCTCCCGGTGCGGGCCCCATACCTCGTCCTTGAACAGCCGGCTCAGCTCACGGGCTGCCGAGCGGGTGTGCTCGATGACGACGGTGCGCGCCGCGAGGATGGCCTCCAGTGCGATCGGTACGTCCAGCAGGCGCGCGCCAAGGTGCAGCAGCCCGGGGTCGACGCGGAAGACCTGCGGGTCCTCGGTTCGTACGAGCACGCCCATGGCCGCCAGCCGGTCCAGGTCCTCCTCGGTCAGCTTCCGGCCGACCCGTCGCTCCAACTGGTCACGGGTGGCGTCCTCGGCCTTGTCCGGGACCCAACTCGCCACCAGTGCACGGTGGATGGCCAGGTCCTGGGCGCTCAGGTCGGGCGGCAGCTGCTCCAGGTAGCGCTCGATGGCCGACAGGGTGAGGCCCTGGTGCTGGAGTTCCTCGATGAGGGCAAGCCGCGAGAGGTGGTCCGGGCCGTAGCGGCCGACCCGGCGGGGGCCGATCTCCGGCGGTGGCAGCAGACCGCGGGTGCTGTAGAAGCGGATCGTGCGGACGGTGACGCCGGCGCGGGCGGCCAGTTCGTCGACCGTCAGATCGGTGGCGGACTCCATGTTCAACAGTATTGCTGTCTCACCACTCTTGTGAAACCTTGCAGAACCTTCTGGAGCCGGGGAAAAGGAAGCCTGGGGTGGCGAGTGCCTCCGCACGGAAGCCCCCCCGGATGTGGTGCGGTCCTGGGCCGGTCTCGGGGGTGATCGTGGATGCCTGGGGATCGCAGTCGGCCGCCCGATCGGCGGTGTTGAGCTGCGCACCGCCGAGGACGAGGAGATCGAGGTCCGGCGGACGGTGGGTGCGGGGTGCGGGGTGCGGGGTGCGCGGCGGTGCCTGCGGGTCGACGGGGTCGTGGAGCCCGCGATCCGCCCCGACGGTTGGTTCGCGATCGGTGACGGCGGGCAGCGCTGACGCCCGGCGACGGCCGGGCGCGTGTGGTCCGGTCGTACGGCGGTCGCGGTCGCGTCGTACGGAGGCCGTTGCGTCGTACGGAGGTCGCACTGCTGGTCCGGCCCCCTGAGTCGGGCGTGGGCCGCGCCGGGATGGGATCGAGGGCAGCGCGCCAGGGGATCGAGGGCGCGCCGTCAGGCTGGTCGGGTCTCGAGGGGCAGGTGGACGTCGAGCGGGCCGTCGTGGGGGCGCGTGTGTGCCTGAAGCGAGTGGAAACCGACTGGAAAGCGAAGGGAACAGGTCAAGAAGTTTGGGTGGCTGGGCGAGGAAAGAGGGCCGGAAACGGGCGAACTCGCCCGGTCCTTGAAAATGTGTCGCCGGAAATTTCGCGCCAAATAGGGACAAATCTTGGATGGCCTATACACGCTGTGATCTTGCCCACAGACGGAGGGGCGGTCTTCGGGGAAGGTGTGCCGTCGGCCGTCCGCGCGATCCGCGGGATCCGGTCATGGCTCAAGCGCCTGCCCGAAAGCGAGATGCACCAGCAGTGAGCACAGAAACCGTCACCGAGACAGCCCACAGGTCACCTGACGGGGGGAGCGGCGCGCAGCAGGACGCGGGCGACGCGGGGTACAGCAAGGGCCTCAAGGGCCGGCACATCAACATGATCGCCATCGGCGGCGCGATCGGCACCGGCCTGTTCCTGGGCGCCGGCGGCCGGCTGCACTCCGCCGGTCCCGCGCTGGCCGTCGCGTACGCGGTCTGCGGCCTCTTCGCCTTCTTCGTCGTGCGCGCCCTCGGCGAGCTGGTGCTGCACCGCCCCTCGTCCGGGTCGTTCGTCTCCTACGCCCGTGAGTTCCTGGGGGAGAAGGGCGCCTACGTCGCCGGCTGGATGTACGTCGTGAACTGGTCGACGACCGGTATCGCCGACATCACCGCGATCGCGCTCTACACGCACTACTGGAGCCTGTTCACCGACATCCCGCAGTGGGTGATGGCGCTGATCGCGCTGGCGGTCGTGCTGACGGTGAACCTGATCTCCGTGAAGATCTTCGGTGAGCTGGAGTTCTGGTTCGCGATCATCAAGGTCGCCGCGCTGGTCGTGTTCATGTTCATCGGCATCTTCCTGCTGGCCACCCACCACCCGGTCGGCGGCCATGCGCCGGGGCTGAACCTGATCACCGACCACGGTGGAATCTTCCCGACCGGTCTGCTGCCCGTGGTGATCGTGCTCCAGGGCGTGGTCTTCGCCTACTCGGCGGTCGAGCTCGTCGGCGTCACCGCAGGTGAGACTGGTGAGCCGCAGAAGGTCGTGCCGAAGGCCGTCAACTCCATCATGTGGCGGGTGGGCGTCTTCTACGTCGGCTCGGTGATCCTGCTGGCGATGCTGCTGCCGTGGAACAAGTACACCGCCGGCCAGAGCCCGTTCGTCACCGTGCTGTCCAACGTCGGTGTCCCGGCGGCCGGCGACGTGATGAACCTCGTCGTGCTGACCGCGGCCATGTCCAGCCTGAACTCCGGTCTGTACTCGACCGGCCGGATCCTGCGCTCCATGTCGATGGCGGGCTCCGCGCCCAAGTTCGCCGGCCGGATGAACCGCAACCAGGTGCCGTACGGCGGCATCATGCTCACCTCCGCGGTGTGCGTGCTCGGTGTCGGGTTGAACTACTGGCTCCCGGGTGAGGCGTTCGAGATCGTGCTGAACATCGCGGCGCTGGGCATCATCAGCACCTGGTGCACGATCATGATCTGCCACATGGTTTTCGTGCGCCGCACGAAGGAGGGGACGCTGGAGCGGCCGAAGTTCCGGCTGCCGGGCACCCCGGTCACGGACATCGCCACCATCGTCTTCCTGCTCGGCGTCATCGTGCTGATGTGGTTCGACGACGGTGTCGGCCGCAAGACCGTGCTGCTGATCCCGGTCCTCGCCGCCGCGCTGGTCGCCGGCTGGTTCGGGGTCCGCGGCCGGGTGGCCCGGATCGCCAGGGAACGCGAGGAGCTGCAAGCGGCGGAGTAGTCGCGCACCAGCGGCGCCTGAGTACGACAGGGCGGTCGCGGCGGGCCGGAAGGCCGCCGCGGCCGCCCTCGTGCATGCGCGGCGGTCGGGCCCGTTCGCGCCCGGCCGTCGCGCGGTCCCGGTCGATTGTCAGTGGTCGGCTCTACTGTGAACACATGACGGAGAACACGGGGATTTCCTACGTCAAGGGGGACGCCACCGCACCACAGGGCAAGGGCGTCAAGATCATCACGCATGTCTGCAACGACCTGGGCGGCTGGGGCAAGGGCTTCGTCCTCGCGCTTTCCCGCCGCTGGCCGGAGCCCGAGGCGGCCTACCGCAGATGGCACCGCGAGCGGGCGGGCAACGACTTCGGGCTGGGCGCCGCCCAGTTCGTCCAGGTCGCCGACCGGCTGTGGGTGGCCAACGTGGTCGGCCAGCGGGGCATAAGGACGGGCAGTAAGGGCGTCCCGGTCCGGTACGAGGCCATCGACGCCGGGCTCGGCCGGGTGGCGGACCGGGCCACGGAGCTCGGGGCGTCGGTCCACATGCCGCGGATCGGCTGCGGCCTGGCGGGCGGGAAGTGGTCCCGGGTGGAGCCGCTGATAGCCGAGCGGCTCACCCGGCGCGGCATACCGGTCACGGTCTACGACCACTGACGGTCCACGACGACAGAGGGTCCACGACCACTGACTCCTCGCCCGCCGGCCGCGGGAGGGGCCCGGGCTCAGCCGCCGATCAGCGGGTAGTGATCGCTGAGGTTGGTGTAGGTGTAGTCCTTGCCCCAGCTGGAGACGGTCCAGGGCGCGGACTCCTCCTTGACCACTTCGTTCTGCCAGTCGGCGGGCCGGGCATGGCCGTTGCGGTGCAGCACGTAGTCCAGGTCCTCGCGGGGATCGTCGGGATAGCGGTACTTCGCGATGGAGTTTTCCTGGGTGTCGAAGGAGTACGGGTGCCCGGTGCGGCTGTCGGCCGGGGCCAGATCGCCGTTGCTGAGCAGGGCGTTGTACTCCGCGCTGTGGGAGTCGACGTTCAGGTCGCCGGCGACCATGACCTCTTCGTCCGCCGGGATGTTCTTGGCGTCCAGGAAGGCGTCGATCTCCTTGAGCTGCTTGGCGCGGTCCGCGGCCGCCTCGCCCGCCTTGCAGCCCGAGTCGGTGGACTGGGTGTGGGTGCCGACGACGTGCACCTTGGCGCCGTTCACGTCCAGCACGGCATAGACGAAGCCCTTGTTGGAGAAGGAGTCCGAACCGCAGGCGTCCTTGTAGATGTACTGCTCC
This sequence comes from Streptomyces sp. NPDC048197, assembly GCF_043202395.1. Taxonomy (NCBI): domain Bacteria; kingdom Bacillati; phylum Actinomycetota; class Actinomycetes; order Kitasatosporales; family Streptomycetaceae; genus Streptomyces; species Streptomyces sp. NPDC048197. The sequence goes on along the minus strand of NZ_JBIDAJ010000010.1, from coordinate 102,317 downwards.
TTGCGCAGGATCGGCCACTTGCTCAGCAGGGTCACCCCGCCGTCTTCCGGAGTGACGGCCGAGTAGGCGCCGCCGGTGGCGTCCCAGCCGCTCCTGCTCCGGCCCACCACCGGAGTCTGGTGCGGATACTGCCCGGCGGCCCGGGACTTCAGCGCATCGGAGGAGGAGTTGTCGAACGCTTCCTGGAGCACGACGACGTCATTGCCCTGGAAGAAGTCCGCGGCCGCGATCGCCTCGGCACGGTGGTCCTGGCCCCAGTTGGGATAGAGGTTCTTGCTCATCAGGAAGGTGTTGTAGCTCAGCACCTTCAGATGGGGAGCGGTGGCGGCCGAGGCGGTGGGGGACGCGGCGGTCACGGTCGCGGCGGCGAGGACCGCGGCGAGAGCGGCGGTGCGAAGGCCCGCTGCGGACGGCGTGCGCGGCGCTGGGTTCGACACTGAATCTCCCTATGGGGGTGGGGATTTGGTCCGGCGGCGCCATCCAACCAGTTGACATTACTTCTAGGTAACCGTCTGGGAGGTATGAGATGTACACACAGGGCCGGGCCCGCACGGCATGGGCAGGGATACCGCTGCCCGCACGTCGCCGGTGGGCGCCGTATCATGAGAAATGCTATGAATACGGAGAAAAACCAGCCAAAGCCCCCGCCGGTCGGTGGCGTCCTCTGGTCGTTGGCCGGGGACATCCGCATGCTGCTCACCCTGCCGCCGGCGCTGACCATGCAGGTCGCGCACCCCGCGGTGGGAGCCGGAGTGGACGACCACTCCCTCTTCCGGACCGACCCGTGGGGCCGTGGCGAGCGGTCGCTGGTCTCGCTGCAGCTGTGGGTCTACGGTGGCGACGGCGCGGCCGAAGAGGGGCGCCGGCTGCGCCGGCTGCACCGGACCATCGAGGGTACCGACGCGCACGGCCGCCCGTACCACGCGCTCACCCCCGCGAACTACGCCTGGGTGCACGCCACCGGGTACCCCGTCTTCCGGCACGCCCAGCGTTATCTCGGCCGCCCCTTCTCCGAGGCGCAGGAGCGGCAGCTGTACGCGGAATGGCTCCAGGTCGGGCGGGTGCTGGGCATCCAGGACCGCGATATGCCGCCGACCATCGAGGAGTTCTGGCCGTACTACCGCCGGGTCCTCGGTACCGAGCTCGAAGCGACCGCGGTGGTGCGGGAGTTGATCGACCCCGACCCGCCGCTCCCGGTGCCCGACCGCGGCCCGCGCTGGCTGCGGCTGCTGCTCCGGCTGGTCTGGCCCTGGCTGCGCCCGCGGTTCGCCCGCTTCCGACGGTTCGTCAGCATCGGCCTGATGCCGCCGGACGCCCGGCGCGCCATCGGCCTGGAGTGGACCGAGGCGCAGGAGCGCCGGCTGCGCCGCTTCGGACGCGTGGTGCGTGTGGTGGTCCCGGCCCTTCCGGAGCGGCTGCGCTTCATGCCGATCGCCCGCCGCGCCCGGCGTGCGGCGCGGCAGGCGGCGGTCCGGTAGCGGCGACCGGCGGACGACCGGCGAGGGTGGAGCCGGGGGACGACGGCCCCGGCTCCACCCCGTTCAGCGCTTCACGACCGGCGTGCGGCCGGGCTTCAGTGCCCGTGCACGTCGTGCGTGGCCGCGATCTGCTTCCAGGACTTCGGCTGCGCCACCGGGCCGCGGGGTGCACCCAGGGCCCGCTTGGCCGCGCCGCTCGCGGGCTTGGACGGCTGGAACAGCCAGGTGTCGAAGAACCCGGCCAGCTGCTTGCCGGACTTCTTCTCGGCGAACGCCACGAAGTCGGCCACCGAGGCGTTGCCGTACTTGTGCTCGGTGGGCCAGGACTTCAGGAGGCCGAAGAAGACCTTGTCGCCGACCTTGTTGCGCAGCGCCTGCAGGGCGAGCGCGCCACGGTCGTAGACGGCCCCGTCGAACTGGTTCTCCGCGCCCGGGTTGCCCGGCTTGACCTTCCAGAACGGGTCGTCGGCCGGGTGCTGGGCGTAGACGTAGTCCGCGAGTTCCTGCGCCGTGCCCTCGCCCTCCTTCTCCGACCACAGCCACTGGCTGTAGGCGGCGAAGCCCTCGTTGATCCAGATGTCCTTCCAGTCCTTGAGGGAAACGCTGTCGCCGTACCACTGGTGCGCAAGCTCGTGCACCACGACCGAGACGTTGGTGCCCCGGTCGAAGGCCTTCTTGCCGTAGAACGGGCGGGTCTGGGTCTCCAGGGCGTACCGGGCCGGCACGTTGGGGACATAGCCGCCGACCGCGTTGAACGGGTACGGCCCGAAGACGCTTTCCAGCCACTCGGTGATCTCGGTGGTGCGCTCGATGCTCGCCCGCGCCGACCCCTCGTTCGCGCCGAGGTCCTTGCTGACGGCGTTGATCACCGGCAGGCCGTTCGCCGTGGTGTCGGTGGTGATGTCGAATTTGCCGACCGCCAGCGTCGTCAGATACGTCGCCTGCGGCTGGTCCGAGCGCCAGTTGTAGCGGGTCCAGCCGAGCTTGGAGGTCTGCGAGGCCAGCACGCCGTTGCTGAGTGCCTGGGTGCCGTCCGGGACCGCGACCGAGATGTCGTAGGTCGCCTTGTCGGTGGGGTGGTCGTTGCTCGGGAACCACCACACGGCGGAGTCCGGCTCCTGGGCGATCACCGCGCCGTCGGGCGTACGGGCCCAGGCGGTGAAGTCGTCGATCTTCAGCTCGGAGGGCTTGCCCGCATAGCGCACGACGACGCTGATCTGCCGGCCCTTCTCCAGCGGCGCGGCCGGGGTGACCTCCAGCTCGTGCTTGCCGGACGTGGCGAAGGTGGCCTTCTTGCCGTTGACCCGTATCTCGCTGACCTTGAGGCCGAAGTCCAGGTTGAAGCGGGAGAGGTCCTGGGTGGTCGTGGCGAGCAGCGTCGCCGTGCCCTCCAGGAGGTCCGTCTTCGGCTGGTACTTGAGCCGCAGGTCGTAGTGGGAAACGTCGTATCCGCCGTTTCCGCTCTCGGGGTAGTAGGTGTCGCCCACGCCCGGAGCGCCCGGGGAGAAGTCGGCCGCGGAAGCCGGGATCGCCAGCAGCAGACTGAGCGCGGCCGCGCCCGGGACGAGGAGTCTGTGACGCACGAGTCCTCCAACTCGTAGGGGGATGGCTCTGGTTCAGACCCTAGACAGCCCACCGGGGCAACGTCATGGACATGGCCGGATCTGACACATGACCGACATGAACCACCAACTGGCCCGGCCAGGTCGTACGCCCGGCCGGCGCTGTGCACCCATGCACCCCGTCGGACCGGACGCGATATCGCCACCGGGTTCCCTGGACCCGACGTCCCGGCCGGACCTGGCGTCCCCACTGGAGGACCTGACATCCCCACTGGAGGACCTGGCGTCCCCGCCGGTCCCGGCGCCCCCTCCGGACCCGACGCCCCGGCCGGTCTCGTACGACCCGTAGGTGCCGGGCGTCGCCGGCCGCACAGTCGTCGTCATCCGCACCCTTACGCACGGGAGTTGAGCCGCGCTACGGTCCGCCCGTGACGAACCCTGCGCGGTTTCCCCGCATCCCCTTCACAGCGTTGGTGCTGGCGGCCGTCGCCGCCCTGCTGTCCGCACTGATCGGGCCGGCCGCCGCGCAGGCGGCACCCGGCGAGAGCAGACCCGTGTACTCGTACGACCACGCGATACGCGAATCGGTCTGGGTCGACACCCGGATCGACGGCGATGCGGACGGGCGGACCGACCGCGTCGCCGTCGACATCGTGCGGCCGTCCGAACCGGCCCGGCAGGGCCGGCGGATACCGGTGATCATGGACGCCAGCCCGTACTACTCCTGCTGCGGACGCGGCAACGAGAGCCAGAAGAAGACCTACGACGCCCATGGCCGGCCGGTCCAGTTCCCGCTCTTCTACGACAACTACTTCGTGCCGCGCGGCTATGCGACCGTCCTCGTCGACCTGGCCGGCACCAACCGCTCGGACGGCTGCGTCGACGTCGGCGGCCGCTCCGACATCCAGTCGGCCAAGGCCGTCGTCGACTGGCTGGGCGGCCGGGGCCGCGCCTACACCGCCCGCACCGGAGGCAGACCCGTCACCGCCGACTGGTACAACGGCAGCACCGGCATGATCGGCAAGAGCTGGGACGCCACCATCGCCAACGGCGTCGCGGCCACCGGCGTCAAGGGGCTGAAAACCATCGTCCCGATCGCCGGCATCTCCTCCTGGTACGACTACTACTTCGCCAAGGGCGCCCCGCTCTACGACTCCGGCCCGGACGCGCTCGCCCACGCGGTCGACAGCCCGGACGCGCAGAAACGATGCGCCGCCGTACAGAAGAAGCTCGCCGACGGGGCCCCGCGCAGCGGTGACTGGACCGCGCTGTGGACCGAACGGGACTACGTCCGCAACGCCGGCAAGGTCCGGGCCAGCGTCTTCCTGGTCCACGGCATGCAGGACCTCAACGTCCGTACCCGGCACGCCGGTCAGTGGTGGGACGCGCTCGCCCGGCACGGCGTCGCGCGCAAGATCTGGCTCTCGCAGACCGGGCACGTCGACCCCTTCGACTACCGGCGCACGGACTGGGTCACCACCCTGCACCACTGGTTCGACCACTATCTGCTGGGTTACGACAACGGCATCGACCGCGCCCCGATGGCCGATGTCGAGCGTTCGCCCGGCGTCTGGTCCACCGACCCGCAGTGGCCGGCGCCCGGCACCACGGCCACCACACTGCGCCCGCGACCGGGCCAGGAACCCGGCGTCGGCGTCCTCGGCACCCGTAAGGCGCCCCGGGGCACCACCGAGACCTTCACCGACGACCCCCGGCTCGGTGAGGCCGACTGGGCGGCCCACATCGACCGGCCGACGCCCGCCAAGGCCGGGTTCAGCACCGGGGAGTTGCGCACGCCCCTGCGGTTGTCCGGCTCGGGATCGGTGACCGTCACCGTCACCCCGAGCACCTCCACCGCCCACCTCTCCGCCGTCCTGGTGGACCTCGGCCCCGACACCATCCGCAACTACGGAGCCGACGGCGAGGGCATCACCACCCTCGACAGACGCACCTGCTGGGGCGCGGGCAACAACGGGGACACCGGCTGCTTCAAGGAGACCGCCGCCGACACCGAGAAGGTCGCGTACACCGTCCTCAGCCGCGGCTGGGCGGACCTCGGAAACTACGCCGACCCCCACAAGGGCCGCCCGCTCACCCCGGGCAAGCCCTACACCCTCACCCTTGACCTGGCCGCCACCGACCACATCGTGCCCGCCGGGCACCGCCTCGCCCTGATCGTGGCCGGGACCGACGCCGGGCTGATCGACCCGCCCTCGTCCCGGCCCACCCTCACCCTCGACCTGTCCCGCACGTCCGCACGCCTGCCGCTGACCGGCGGCCCCGCGGCCCTCGCACGGGCCACGGCACATGCGTCCGCCCCTGCCCCCGCCCACCGGACGGCACCGCTGGACGGGATCGCCCCGCCGCGCTCGATCAGCCGGATGCCCGGCGGGCAATGACCGCCGGGGGTGTCTCCCCGGTAAGGCCGATCTCCGGTACGGCCGGTCTTCGGTGAGGCCGGTCTTCGGTGAGGCCGGTCTTCGGTAGGGCCGGTCTCCCCGGTAAGGCCGGGCCAGGGAGACACCCCGAGGGCTAGGGGGTCAGGGGCCGCCCACTGCGGGCGGCCCCGCAACGCCCCCCGGCCGCCGCCCCCCCGGCCCGCCGCCTCCACCCCGGCCAGCACCACACCCCGCACCCCCCGCACCGCACAGCCGGCCCCCGTACCGCACCCCAACGGCCCCCCACCGCCCCCGACGACCCCCACCGCTCACCCAAGGGAGGCACCCGCCCGTGATGCTCCGTACCCGTACCCGTACCCGTACTCGTCGCCTCGTCCTCGCGACGCTGGCCTTCGGTCTGACCGCCACCCTCGGCGCGACCCTGCCGGCCGCACCCGCCCGCGCGACCGGAACCCACTTGCCCCGTACGGGATTTGAGGCCAGCCATGGCGCCCGCTGGACCAGCGACTTCGAGGAACAGCGTTTTCTGGCCACCGTCGACCGTGCCACCCCGCGCGTCCGCATCGACCGGATCGGCACCACCGCGCAGGGCCGCCCGCTCCGGCTCGTCCGCATCGGCGCCCCGGCCCCCGCCTCCCCGGCCGCCGTACGGCGCGGCAACTCCGTACTGCTCATCTGCTCCCAGCACGGCGACGAGCCCTCCGGACGCGAGGCCTGCCTCACCACCGTCCGCGACCTCGCCTACGCCACGGACCGGGCCACCCGGCGCTTCCTCGCGCGGACCAGCGTGCTGGTCGTCCCCACCGCCAACCCCGACGGCCGGGCCGCCGACACCCGCGGCAACTCCGAGGGCACGGACATCAACCGCGACCATCTCGCCCTGAAGACCGCCGAGGCCCGCGCCATGGCCCGGGTGCTGCGCGACTACCGTCCCGACACCGTCTACGACCTGCATGAATACGGCCCCACCGTGCCGTACTACATGAAGGACCTGCTGTCGCTGTGGCCGCGCAACCTCAACACCGCGGCCCCCGTGCACCGGGAAGCCACCTCGCTCTCCCAGGACTTCGTCGCCCCGGCCGTGCGGAGGGCCGGATTCAGCACCGGTGTCTACGGCATCTGGACCGACCCGGAGACCGGTGACCCCGTCAAGCAGGTCGCGGGCGACGGCCAGGAACGCATCCTGCGCAACACGGCCGGGGTGAAGGGCTCCGTCGGGCTGCTCGTCGAGACCCGGGTCGATGCCCTCACCGCCGCCGAGAAGGCCGACCCGGCGCTCAACAACAGACGCCGGGTCACCTCCCAACTCGCCGCCCTGAAAGGCGCGTTCGGCTTCCTCGTGCAGCACCGGCGGCGCATCGAGGCGGCCACCACCGCCGCCCGGCTCACCGGTTACGCCGACCGTGGCCCGGTCCACCTCGGCGGCGCGGACAACGAGCCGCCCGCCCCCGGCCAGGTCCTGACCGACCCGCCGTGCGGCTACCGGCTCGCCCCGGAGCAGTTCGCGCAGATCCGCGACGAGCTCGCGCTGCACGGAGTGACCGTCCTCCGGGACGCGGACGGCTCGGTCGTCGTGCCGCTGCGCCAGTCCCTGCGCAACCTCGTTCCGCTCCTGCTGGACGGCCGGGCCGCCTACCACCTCACGTCCGCCACACCACTGGCCACCTGCCCTGGGTCGGCCCGTACGCCGTAACCAGGGTCCTTGGCCGGCCCGTACGCCGTAGTCGGACATCCGCGGCCGGCCCGTCACCGTGCCCGGACATCGGCGGCCGGCCCGTACGCCGTAACCGGAACGTCCCCGGGCGGGCGGTGTGCCCCCGGCGGGCAGAGAGTAACCGCCGCTCCCGCCTCAGCCGTCTGCTCCCGACCCACTCCAGCCGCCTACTCGGCCCCTTCCCAGCCGCCTACTCCCGCCCCACCCGGCCCAGAATTTTCCGCACCCACCCCACCACTTCGTCGGCGCACCCCCACGCCACGGTCACCCCCGCGCCCCCGTGGCCGTAGTTGTGGACGCACCAGGCGTCGCCCGGCAAGCGCTCCGCCTCCAGGCGTACCGCGGGGCGCGCGGGGCGCAGGCCGACCCTGTGCGCCAGGACCCGGGCCCGTGCCACCTCGGGGAAGGGGCCGGCACAGCGCGCCACGATCGCCGCCGCCACCGCCGGATCAGGCTCCCGCGACCAGGCGCCCTCGCGGGCGGTACCGCCGAGTACCAGTCCGTACGGCTGCGGCAGCAGGTAGGTGGTGTCCGTCGCGCCGCCGTCCGCGGCCACGAACCACTCCCGCACACCCGGGTTCGCGACGATTACCAACTGACCTTGCACCGGCTGTACTTGTGGGTCCGGGACGAGCTCACGTGCGCCCAGGCCGGAGCAGTTCACCACCACCTCGGCGGCCCGCCCGGCCTCCTCCAGGGAGGACAGCGCCCGGCGTTCCAGGGTGCCGCCGGCCGCGGCCAGCCGCCGCTCCAGGTAGCGCAGATGGGCCGGCATGTCCACCAACGGGGTGCGCGCCCGCCACCCCGCCGCGATGCCCGCGGGGAGCTCGTCCGGGCGGGCCGGCCGCAGCCCGGGAACGGCCTCGTACCACGCGGAGAGCCCGTCGTCGTCGCCCGGCGCGGCGGCCGCCAGGGTGCCCGTCACCAGCCGGGCGCCGGTCTCCTCCGGTCGCCGCGCCAGAGCGGACAGCACCTCCAGGGACCGTACGGACCAGGCCACCGCCCGCTCGTAGGGCCGGATGCGGTACGGCCAGCACAGCCCGCCGGCGACCGCGGAGGTCGTCGCGTCCGCCGCGTCCCGGCTCACCACCCGCACCCGGTGGCCGTCCTCCGCCAGCGCCACCGCCGACGTCAGCCCGATGACGCCACCGCCGACCACCCACACCTCGTCCGTGCCCGTGTCGCTCGTCATGGCGGGATGCTAGGGCGCAGCCCCACGAGGTGTCCCCTCCGGCGAGGCACCCGGTGGTCGTCGCGGAAGCCGGACTTCCGCCATTGGTGATCTTGCGGTAACCCTCCGGCAGCGGTGCGGACAAACCAGGACCTTAGGCTGGGGAGCAGCACCCGTCGGCCGATGTCGCCCCTCGGATCCGCCCGCCGTCCGTAAGCCGTCGACCAAGGAGACCCATGCTCCGCGCGCCGCGCGCCGTGCCCGCCTGGCTCGCCCACCCGTTCCGCTGGCAGCGGCTGCCCGTGCCCTGGGCCGCCGTCGCCCGCGGTGCGCTCTGCGCCGGGCCGCTGCTCGGCGCGGGCATCGCCACCGGCCATCCGGCGCCCGGTGTGCTCGCCGCGCTCGGTTCCATGCTGGCCGGCGTCAACGACCGCCCCGGCACCCGCCGCACCGGTGTCGTGCACATCGGCCTGCCCGCGCTGGCCTCGGCGCTCGGGATGCTGATCGGCGCCTCGCTGCGGGAAGTGGACGCGGGCTGGTGGGTCGTGCCGGCGCTGTTCGCGGTCGGTTTCGTCTCCGGCGCGGGCAGCGTCGCCGGTCCGGTCCGCTCGAACGCCGGGATGCAGATGCTGGCCACCACGGTCCTGGGCGCCGGGATGCCGCTGCCCGGCGCACCGTGGGCCAAGGCACTGATCCTGCTCGCCGGCTGCCTGTGGCTGCTCCTGCTGCGGCTGGTGCTGCGGCCGCCGCGCCCGGTGGGCGGTGCGCTGAGCGGTGAGCGGGCCGCGGTCGCCACGGTCTTCGACGCGCTGGCCGACGCCCTGGGCGCGGCCGGCGGGCCCGGTGCGGAGCCCGCCCGGCGCCGGCTCAGCGCCGCACTGGACCGCGCCGACGAGGCACTGCGGCTGCGTCTGCTGACGGACCGGCTGCTGCGCCGCCCGGTCGACCCGGACGAACTCCTGCTGGCCGAACGGTTCGCCGCGGCCACCGCGTTGTGCGAGGCCAGTGTCGCGCTGCTGTGGGAGGGCCGTCCGCTGCCGGCGCGGGTCGCCGACAGCCCCCGCCGGTTCGCCGCCGCGCTGCGCACCGGGCGGCCGCCGGGCCGGCTGTCCGCCCCCGAGACCAGCACGCCCGGCCGCGGCGCCTTCGACCAGGCGCTGCTGGACGCGGCGGTGGCGTTCGCCCGCAACGAGCCGCTGACCCGGTCCCGGCCCCGGCCGGGGCGGCCGGAACCGGCGCGGCGCGGGCACGAACTCCTCGGCCCGGCCGGGCGGGACTACGGCCTGCGGGTCGCGCTCTGCATCGCGGCGAGTGCGGCGGTGGCGCTGCTGCTGCGGGCGGACCACTGGTACTGGCTGCCGGCCACCGCCACCTTCCTGGTCAAGCCGGACCTGGGCCCGCTGTTCTCCCGTACCGTCAACCGCTTCGCCGGGACCGTCGCCGGGGTGCTGGTCTTCGCCGGGGCCGGTCTGCTGCTGACGGGGGAGTGGTGGCCGGCCCTGGTGGCGGGGGTGGGCGGGGCGCTGCTGCCGTTCGCCACCCGGCACTTCGCGCTGCAGACCGTGGCGATCACCCTCATGGTGCTGTCGTTCGTGTACGTCAGCGGTGCCCGGGAGGCCGCCGTCGAGCGGATCGTCGACACCTCCATCGCCTGCGGCATCGTGCTCGTGGTGGGACATCTGCCGCGGCTCGCGGACCCGCGCCGCCGGGTCGGGCAGCGGGTCACCGCGGCGCTGCGGGCCACCGAACGCTTCCTGCGGCACGTCCTTTCGGCCCGGCCCGGCACCGACCCCGCCGAGCGGCTGGCGCTCCGCCGGGCCGCGTACCGGGCGCTGGGGGAGGCCCGGGCGGCCGCGGAGACGGCCGCCGCCGAGCTCCTGGCCGCCCGCGACCGCAACCCCGACTGGCCGGCCGTGGTCACCGCCGCCGAACGCATCGTGGACGCCGCGACCGCCTGCGCGGTACGTCTCGACCACGGCGCCCGGCGCCCGGGCACCGAGGAGGCCGAGCGGCTGTGCCGGGCGCTCCTGGCGATGGCCGGCGCACTGGAGGATCCCGGGCGCCGGCCCGACGCCGGTTTGCCGGACGTCGAGCTGCGGGCCGACCCGGACTGCGCCGCGCTCACCGACGTCGCGGCGGAACTGGAACGCATCCGGGGGCACGCCGGGGCGGGGTGAGCCGGCGGGCAGCGGCGAGGGCCGCTGTGCCCACCGCCAGCGCGAATGCCATGAGCAGGACGCTGACCCCGACCGGTGCCCGGTAGCCGAAACCGGCGGCGAGGGCGGCGCCGCCCAGCCACGGGCCCAGCGCGGCACCCACGTTGAGCGCCGCGGTGGCGAACCCGCCGGCCAGGGTCGGCGCCCCGGTCGCCGCGTAGAGCGCCTGCGCGACCAGGGTGGAGCCGACCCCGAACGACAGCGCCCCCAGGGCGGGGACGAGCAGCACGGCCGCCACCGGGCTGCCGGCCGTCAGCGCCAGCAGGGCCCATCCGGCGAGCAGTGCCGCCCCGCCGGCCAGCAGCAGCGGCACCGGACGGGTGTCGGCCAGCCGCCCGCCGGCGCGCACACCGGCGAACGAGCCCAGGCCGAAGAGCGCCAGTACGGCCGGCACCCAGCCGGTGCCGATCCCGGCGACGTCGGTGACCAGCGGCGCGAGATAGGTGAAGGTGCAGAAGGTCGCGCCGTTCACCAGCGCGCCCAGGAGCAGGACCAGCAGCAGCCGCGGCGAGCGCAGCGTCCGCAGCTCGGCCCGCGCCCGCACGGTGTCGCCGTCCGCGGCCCGCCCGCCGTCGGCCGGGACCGACCGGACGATCGCCACCACGGCCGGCACCGACACCGCGGCGACCGCCCAGAACGCCGAGCGCCATCCCCACGCCGCGCCGAGCAGCGCACCGGCGGGCACGCCCGCGACACAGGCCAGGGTGGTGCCGCCGAGCAGCACGGAGGTGGCCCGGCCCTTGGCGTCCGGGGCGACCACGGACGTCGCGGTGGCCAGGGCCACGGCGAGGAACCCGGCGTTGGCCAGGGCCGCGACGACCCGGGTGGCCAGCAGCACCGCGAAGCTGGTGGTGACCGCGCCGGCCACGTGGACCAGCAGGAACGTGACCAGGAACGCCAGCAGCGCCCGGCGGCGCGGCCAGCGCCGGGCGAGCAGCGCCATCAGCGGCGCCCCGACGATCATTCCGACGGCGAACGCCGAGGTCAGCGACCCCGCCGCGGACAGCGGGACGTGCAGATCGGCGGCGATGTCCGGCAGCAGGCCGGACAGCATGAACTCGGAGGTGCCTTGCGCGAAGACGGCGAGTCCGAGCAGATGGAGGAAGAAGGGCACAACAACACTCCGCAACCACAGTGTGGATCGACGTGCGTCACCTCACAGGGGCGCAGCGGAACGCTCGGGCACCTGAGGTTCTGGCACGGATCCTGACGGGACGTCAGATGGGAAGGCCGGGCGCACGACGGCGCGCGCACGGCAGGCGACGACGATCCGGTGGCGGCGGAGCACAGGGGAGTGACGGCACTACGGCGCAATGCCGGGCCGGCGAGGCAACGCGAAAAGCCACCGGACGGCCGGTGGCCGGCGTCTTGACGCCTCGGGGCTGGACATGAGGCGCAGCCTAACGGCGGCCCGCCGGGCCGGTCCACGCAATTAAGGACGCACACACAGCTGGGCCCCGGGGGTCAGGAGACTCCCCGGGGCCCGTCCGGTCCGGCGGTCCGGTCAGCGGCCGCTGCCGTCCTTGCCGAGCAGCCCGGCCCGGCGCAGCGCGTCCGCCATGGCGTCGTTGGCCGGCCCGGCGTCCCGGCCACCGCCGCGGCGGTCACCGCCCCGCCCGCCGCCGCCCTGCCGGCCGCCGGCAGCCTGGCGCTGCCGCGGTGCGCCGCCCCGGCCGCCGTCGCGCGGCCCGCGGCCGCCGCCCGCACCGGCGCGGCGCTCGCCGCCGCCCGCGGGGGCGCCCTTGCCGGGCTCGTCGTCCAGACGCAGGGTCAGCGAGATCCGCTTGCGCGGGATGTCGACGTCGAGCACCTTGACCCGCACGATGTCGCCCGGCTTCACCACGTCCCGCGGGTCCTTGACGAAGGTCCGCGACATCGCCGACACGTGGACCAGACCGTCCTGGTGGACGCCGACGTCCACGAACGCCCCGAAGGCGGCGACGTTGGTCACCACACCTTCCAGGAGCATCCCGGGCTCCAGGTCGCCGATCTTCTCCACGCCCTCCTTGAAGGTCGCGGTCCGGAACACCGGACGCGGGTCCCGGCCCGGCTTCTCCAGCTCCTGGAGGATGTCGGTCACCGTCGGCAGACCGAAGGAGTCGTCGACGAACTCGGCCGGCTTCAGGGTGCGCAGCACCGCCGCGTTGCCGATCAGCGAACCGACCTCGGTGCCCGCCGACTTCACCATCCGGCGCACCACCGGATACGCCTCCGGGTGCACGCTGGAGGCGTCCAGCGGGTCGTCGCCGCCCCGGATCCGCAGGAAGCCCGCGCACTGCTCGTACGCCTTCGGGCCGAGCCGAGCCACGTCCTTGAGGGCCTTGCGGGAGCGGAACGGGCCGTTGGTGTCGCGGTGCGCGACGATGTTCTCGGCCAGGCCGGAACCGATGCCCGACACCCGCGACAGCAGCGGCGCGGAGGCGGTGTTGACGTCCACGCCGACGCCGTTGACGCAGTCCTCGACCACCGCGTCCAGCGAGCGCGACAGCTTCACCTCGGACAGGTCGTGCTGGTACTGCCCGACCCCGATCGACTTCGGGTCGATCTTGACCAGCTCGGCCAGCGGGTCCTGCAGACGGCGGGCGATGGACACCGCACCGCGCAACGACACGTCCAGGTCCGGCAGTTCCTGGGAGGCGAAGGCGGACGCGGAGTAGACCGAGGCGCCGGCCTCGGACACCATCACCTTCGTCAGCTTCAGCTCCGGCTGTGCCGCGATCAGGTCGGTGGCCAGCTTGTCGGTCTCGCGGGAGGCGGTGCCGTTGCCGATCGCGATCAGCTCGACCCGGTGCTCGCGGGCCAGCTTCGCCAGGGTGGCCAGCGAGGCGTCCCACTTCTGCTGCGGGACGTGCGGGTAGATCGTGTCGGTGGCGGCCACCTTGCCCGTGGCGTCCACGACCGCGACCTTCACGCCCGTACGGAAGCCGGGGTCCAGGCCCATCGTGGCGCGGGTGCCGGCCGGCGCCGCGAGCAGCAGGTCGCGCAGGTTCGACGCGAAGACCCGCACCGCCTCGTCCTCGGCGGCCTGCCGCAGCCGCAGCCGCAGATCGATGCCCAGGTGCACCTGGACGCGGGTGCGCCAGGCCCAGCGGACGGTGTCCAGCAGCCACGGGTCGGCCGGGCGCCCGCGGTCCGCGATCCCGAACTTCGCGGCGATGGACCGCTCGTAGGAGCTCGGCCCCTCGGTGGCCGCCGACAGGTCCTCCGGCTCCAGGGTGAGGTCGAGGACCTCCTCCTTCTCGCCGCGGAACATCGCCAGCACCCGGTGCGAGGGCAGCTCGGTGAACGGCTCGGCGAAGTCGAAGTAGTCGGCGAACTTCGCGCCGGCCTCCTCCTTGCCCTCGCGCACCTTCGCCGACATCCGGCCGCGCGACCACATCCGCTCCCGCAGCTCACCGATCAGGTCCGCGTCCTCGCTGAACCGCTCGGTCAGGACGGCCCGCGCCCCGTCCAGGGCGGCCGCCGCATCGGCGACACCCTTCTCCGGGTCCACGAAGGCCGCGGCGGCCGCGGCCGGCTCCACGGAAGGGTCGGCGAGCAGCCCGTCGGCGAGCGGCTCCAGGCCCGCCTCACGCGCGATCTGCGCCTTGGTGCGGCGCTTGGGCTTGAACGGGAGGTAGATGTCCTCCAGCCGGGCCTTGGAGTCGGCGCCGCGGATCTGCGCCTCCAGGGCGGCGTCCAGCTTGCCCTGGGACCGTACGGACTCCAGCACCGCGGTGCGCCGCTCCTCCAGCTCCCGCAGGTAGCGCAGCCGCTCCTCCAGCGAGCGCAGCTGCGCGTCGTCGAGCATCTCGGTGGCTTCCTTGCGGTAGCGCGCGATGAACGGGACGGTCGAGCCACCGTCGAGCAGTTCGACCGCGGCCTTCACCTGCCGCTCCTTGACGCCGAGCTCCCCGGCGATCCGCGCTTCGATGGATCCGAGGGCCCCGATGGGCTCAGTGGCTGCCGTCACGTTGATCCTGCCCGCCTTCCAGCTCTTGCTTGAGCCTTGCATTGTGCCGGGTGACCGGGCGGACTGTCGCGCCGCCCAGCCGGTGGGCGGCACCGGGGTGCGCGCGGTGCCGGCCCACCCCGGTGGCCGCGCGCGGCCTACTTGCCGAACAGCGCGGCGGGGAACGCGCCGGCGTTCATGACGGCGGTGGTGAAGCCGGTGGCCAGCTCGGTGAGCCGGGCCACGCCCGCCGCGCCCAGGTGCTCGTACGGGGCCCGGTCCAGGCGGTCGGTGGTCTCCTCCAGGTCCTTGCGCAGCTGTATGCCGGTTTCGGTCAACTGCCCCTCGCCGTCCAGGAGACCGCGGGACCGCAGCCGCTCCTGGGCGGCCTGCCAGTCCTCCTCGGACCAGCCGCGGGTCGCAAGGACACCCCGGGGGCTCATACCGCGGCCGGTGGCGGTGTGGGTGACCAGCGCCTCCAGACCGTCCAGTTCGGCGTCCAGCAGCGCCACCAGGTGGCCGTCGCCGCGGTGTTCGCGCAGCAGGGTCGCGGCGTGCCAGTAGGCCAGGTGCGGCGCCTTCGGCACCGGGAGGTCGGCGTGCGCGGCGTACAGCGGCCGGGCCCTGCGGCTGCACGCCTCGGTGGCGCGCAGTGCCAGCCCGGCGGCCTCCGCCATCTCCGGTGACGTCACCGCCTCGTCGCCGAGCAGCCGGCGCAGGGTGGCGTCGGCGGCGCGCAGCCGGGCGTCGAGCACGTCCTGCGGGGTGGTCTTCTGCCACACCTCCGGCAGGTGCCGGGCGATCAGCTCGTACTTGAAGTTGTAGAAGGTGGCCGCGACGGTGCCGGGACCGACCGCCCCCATCGCCGCGCTGCGGCAGACGAAGTAGCCGGCCCTGGCGTCCTCGACCCCGGCCTTGGCCATCTCGGCGGCAAGCTCCGGCGCGAAGTAGTGCGTGGAGTGGAAGGGGTTGATGACGTTGTGGCACGTGCGGCCGGCCCGCTCGGGCAGTGCGCTGTGAGAGGTCATGGGGGCAGGGTACCGACCCGTCGGTATGGCATCGGGGGCAGGGCCCCGACGGCCCCACGAAGACTTCCGCGGTTGCCCTGACCAGGCAATGGCAGGAAAGGTGGGAAGCCCGACATTGCCGCCATCGGCGCCGCTGCCCAGGATGGACGGCATGGAACAGCGCGAGGTGCTGGTCGTCCTCTTCGACGGCGTGCAGGCCCTGGACGTCACCGGGCCGGTGGAGGTATTCAGCGGTGCCGGGCAGGCCGTTCCCGGCGCCTACCGGATCCGTACGGCCGCCCTGGACGGCTCCCCGGTGCGCACCACCAGCGGGCTGACCCTGGTCCCCGACACCACGCTCGCCGCCGCCGGGCCCCCGCACACCCTGCTGGTCCCGGGCGGCCAGGGCACCCGCACCCCCGACCCGCGGCTGGTCGACTGGCTGCGGGACAACGCCCACCGGGCCCGGCGCAAGGTCTCGGTGTGCAGCGGGGCGCTGCTGCTGGCCGAGGCCGGGCTGCTGGACGGCCGGCGCGCGACCACCCACTGGATGCTGTGCGACACCCTCGCCGAACGGTTCCCCGCGGTGCGGGTGGAGGCCGACCCGATCTACGTGCGGGACGGCGACCTGGCCACCTCCGCGGGCGTGACGGCCGGCATCGACCTGGCGCTGGCCCTGGTGGAGGAGGACCTCGGCCGGGACCTCGCGCTCGCCATCGCCCGGCACCTGGTGGTGTTCCTGCGCCGGCCGGGCAACCAGAAGCAGTTCAGCGCCCAGCTCGCCGTCCAGACCGCGCAGCGGCGGCCGCTGCGCGACGTCCAGCAGTGGATCACCGAGCACCCGGCCGCCGACCTGTCCGTCGACGCGCTCGCCGCCCGCGCCGGGCTCTCCCCGCGCCACTTCGCCCGGGCGTTCCGCGACGAGGTCGGCATGACGCCGGGCCGCTATGTCGACCGGGTACGGCTGGAGGCCGCCCGCCGCTGCCTGGAGGACACCGCCGACGGCATCGCCCAGGTGGCCCGCCACTGCGGCTACGGCACCCCCGAGGCGATGCGCCGCGCCTTCCTCCGCGCCCTGGCCGCCTCCCCGGCCGAATACCGCCGCCGCTTCCAGCCGGCCCCCGCGGGCCACTGAGCGGCCGCCCGCCGTCCGACTCCTCCGAGCCACTCCTCCAGACGGGAAACGCCATGCAGATCACGATCCTCCTCTACGACCGCTTCACCACCCTGGACGCCATCGGCCCCTACGAGACGCTCAGCCGCCTCCCGGGCGCCGAGACGGTGTTCGTCGCCGAACGCGCCGGGACGTACCGCAGCGACACCGGTTCCGTGGGGCTGGTCGCGGACGCCGCGCTGGACGAGGTCACCGCGCCCGACATCCTCGTCGTCCCCGGCGGCCCCGGGCAGACCGTGCACATGGCGGACGGGCCGCTGCACGACTGGATCCGCGCCGTGGACACCACCACCACCTGGACCACCTCGGTGTGCACCGGCTCCCTCATCCTGGCCGCGGCCGGCCTCCTCAAGGGCCGCCGGGCCACCTCCCACTGGCTCGCCCTGGACCTGCTGCCGGCCCTGGGCGCCGAGCCGACCGGGGAACGGGTGGTCTTCGACGGCAAGTACGTCACCGCGGCCGGGGTCTCGTCCGGCATCGACATGGGACTGGCGCTGGCCGGCCGGATCGCCGGGGACACCGCGGCCCAGACCATCCAGCTCGGCATCGAGTACGACCCGCAGCCGCCCTACGACGCGGGCTCCCCGGACAAGGCACCGGCCGAGGTCACCGCGGCGCTGCGGGACCTCGGCCGGTCCGTGCTCACCGGGGAGCGGGAACAGCAGGCACAGGGGCAGTGGGCGTAGCGCCCCTCACTCCGCGGGCCAGGTGAACCGCGGCGGCCTGCGCTCCAGGAAGGCGGCGGCACCCTCGGCGGTGTCGCCGCTCGCCCGGGCCTGCTCCGCCCAGTGGGCGCCGCGCTCCTCCGCCTCGTCCGGCGGCACGTCCCAGGTGCCGTTGGCCAGCTCCTTCGCCGCCGTCTGCGTCAGCAGCGACCGGCTCGCCAGTACGGCGGAGAACTCCGCGACCCGCTTGCCCAGCTCGCCCTCGGCCAGCACCTCGTCCACCAGCCCGGTCCGCAGCGCCCGCGCGCAGTCGATCAACTCCCCGGAGAACAACAGGTACTTGGCGGCCGACAGCCCGACCAGCCGGACCAGCCGCCGGGTGGCCGACGCCGGGTAGACCACCGCCAGCTTGGCCGGCGTCACCCCGAACAGCGCCCCCTCCTCCGCGAACCGCAGATCGCAGGCGGCCGCCAACTGGGCGCCGCCGCCCACGCAGTAGCCGCGTATCGCCGCCAGCGTCGGCTTCGGGAAGGCGGCCAGCGCCTCCTCGGCCGCCACCGCCAGCCCCTGCGACTCCCCGGCCGTCCCGCGCAGCGAGGCGATGTCCGCGCCCGCGCAGAACGTCCCGCCGGCGCCGGTCAGCACCAGCGACCGCACCGCCCGGTCCGCCGCCAGCCGCGCCAGCAGGGGCGGCAGATCCCGCCACATCTGGACGGTCATCGCATTGCGCTTGCCGGTGTTGCTGATGGTGACGGTCGCTGTGCCGTCGCTGACGTGCGTCGTGAGGCCCGGTTCCATGCCCGGATATTAGAGCGACCGCGGCCCGGGCGGCCGACTACGATCGACGGTCTGATGTCAGCAACCCTCGTCGCCAAAGACCTCGCCGCCGGCCACGGCGAGCGCATCCTCTTCTCCGGTCTCGATCTGGTCGTCGCCCCCGGGGACGTCATCGGCCTCGTCGGCGCCAACGGCGCGGGCAAGTCCACCCTGCTGCGCCTGCTGGCCGGGCTGGACACCCCGGAGGAGGGCGCGCTCTCCCTCAGCCCGCCCACCGCCACCGTCGGCCACCTCCCGCAGGAGCCCGACCGCCGCCCCGGGGAGACCGTACGGGCCTTCCTCGCCCGCCGTACGGGCGTGGCCGATGCCCAGCGTGCCCTGGACGCCGCCACCCAGGCCCTGGCCGAGGAGCGCCCCGGCGCCGACGACACCTACGACACGGCCTTCACGCGCTGGCTCGACCTCGGCGCCGCCGACCTCGACGAACGCGCCGAGGAGACCGCGGCCCAGCTCGGCCTCACCGTCGGCCTCGACCAGCCGATGACCGCCCTCTCCGGCGGACAGGCCGCCCGGGCCTCGCTCGCCTCCCTGCTGCTCTCCCGTTACGACGTCTTCCTGCTGGACGAGCCGACCAACGATCTGGACCTGGACGGTCTGCACCGGCTGGAGGAGTTCGTCACCGGGCTGCGCGCCGGCACCGTCCTGGTCAGCCACGACCGCGAGTTCCTGACCCGCACCGTCAACCGCGTGGTCTAACTCGACCTCGCCCAGCAGCAGGTCAACGTCTACGGCGGCGGCTACGCCTCCTACCTGGAGGAGCGCGAGCGGGCCCGGCGGCACGCCCGCGAGCAGTACGAGGAGTACGCCGAGACCAAGGCCGCCCTGGAGACCCGCGCCCACACCCAGCGCAACTGGATGGAGAAGGGCGTCAAGAACGCCCGCCGCAAGGCCCCCGACAACGACAAGATCGCCCGCAAGGGCCGGGTCGAGGCCACCGAGAAGCAGGCCGCCAAGGCCAAGCAGACCCAGCGCCTGATCGAGCGGCTGGAGGTGGTGGCGGAACCGCGCAAGGAGTGGGAGCTGCGGATGGAGATCGCCGCGGCGCCCCGGGCCGGCGCGGTCGTCGCGACCCTGCGCGGGGCCGCGGTCCGGCGCGGTGACTTCCGCTTCGGCCCGGTGGACCTGCAGATCGACTGGGCGGACCGGGTCGCCATCACCGGTCCCAACGGCTCCGGCAAGTCCACCCTGCTGGCCGCCCTGCTCGGCCGGCTCCCGCTGGACGCCGGGCAGGCCGCGCTCGGCCCGGGCGTGGTGGTCGGCGAGATCGAGCAGGCCCGCGGCCGGCTCTTCGGCGGGCACCATCTCGGCGACCGGCCGCTGATGGACGCCTTCCGGGCCGCCGTGCCGGACCTGCCGCCCGCCGACGTCCGCACCCTGCTCGCGAAGTTCGGGCTGAAGGCGGCCCATGTGCTGCGCCCGGCGCACACCCTCTCGCCGGGGGAGCGCACCCGGGCCGCGCTGGCCCTCCTCCAGGGGCGCGGGGTCAACCTCCTCGTCCTGGACGAGCCGACCAACCACCTGGACCTGCCGGCCATCGAGCAGCTGGAGTCGGCGCTCGCCTCGTACCCGGGCACGCTGCTGCTGGTGACCCACGACCGGCGGATGCTGGACGCGGTGCACACCACGCGGCGGATCGAGGTCGAGGCCGGGCGGATCACCGACCGGGCGGTGTGAACCGGGCGGGCCGGGACCGAGGCGGGGCGCCCGCCCGCGGCCGGTCGGTTTATCGATTTGGATCTGCGGCGGGCGACCCGTAAGGTGGGGGAAACCGACGCGGGGTGGAGCAGCTCGGTAGCTCGCTGGGCTCATAACCCAGAGGTCGCAGGTTCAAATCCTGTCCCCGCTACTGCACACACGGCAGGCCCGGTGCTCCGGCACCGGGCCTGCCGTGCTGTCCGCCCCCGCCGCCCGGGCAGGGCGAGCCCGATGGCGGGATCGTAGGGGTGCCGTTCCCGTGGAATCCACGAACCCGGCACAAAGAGAACAGGGCCGGTCCGCAGCCCGCGGGAAACTCTCGGAATCCGCCAAAAGCCGTCGATAGGCGCTGACTTGTGTTCAGCGGGCCGGTCCGGACCAGCGCATTCTCAACACTCTTCCTGTGAGGATGCCTTCCGGACCCCCCGCAGAACCCCCCGACGAGCTGACCTCCCCGCTCGCGTACGAAGGTGTCTGGCGCTTCACCGCACCGGCACTGGAGTCCTCGGTGCCGCAGGCGCGCCATGCGGTCCGGGACCTGCTCGCCGAACAGCACGTGCCGGTCGCCGCCGACATCATGGACGGCCTGCTGCTCATCGTCTCCGAACTGGTCACCAACGCCGTCCGGCACGCCGCCCTGCTCTCCCCGCAGATCGCCGTCCAGGTCACCATCGGCGCCAACTGGCTGCGGGTCGCGGTCGAGGACGACCACCCCTACCGCCCCAAGGCACTGGAGGCGGACGAGGGCGACGTCGGGGGGCGCGGGCTGTGGCTGGTCAAGACCGTCACGGCCCAGGTGGGCGGCAAATGCGATGTCGAGCACACGGCCGGCGGCGGCAAGGCCATCTGGGCCGAACTGCCGCTCACCCCACTGGCTACCAGCCCGCCGACCGCCCGGTGAGCTCCCGCACCGCCGGACGCGCCGCGTCCAGCACGGTCATGAACCACGCGGAGAACGGCGCCTCGGCATGCCGCTCGGCCAGCTCCGCCGGCGTCACGAACGCGATCTCGCCGATCTCCTCCGGGTCCGGTGCCGGCTCGGCCCGCACCAGGCCCACGAACAGGTGGTTGTACTCCTGCTCCACGAGCCCGGAGGACGGATCGGGATGGTTGTAGCGCACCGTGCCCGCCTCGGCCAGCAGCGCGGGCGCCACACCCAGCTCCTCCGCGGTCCGGCGGGCCGCCGCAGCGAACGGCGCCTCACCGGGATACGGGTGACCGCAGCAGGTGTTGGACCACACACCGGGGGAGTGGTACTTCCCCAGCGCCCGGCGCTGGAGCAGCAGCCGGCCCTTCTCGTCGAAGAGGAAGACCGAGAACGCCCGGTGCAGCTGCCCCGGAGGCTGGTGCGCCGCGAGCTTCTCCGCGGTGCCGATCGTCGTACCGTCCTCGTCGACCAGCTCCAGCATGATCGGTTCGGCGGCGCCGCCCGGCGTGCGCACCGCCGTGTCCTCGGCGGTCTGTCCGTTGGCAGGTGTGATCGGCATGCCCATCCTTGTCGTCGGTCTTCGACGTCAAGTCTGCCCTAGCCGGGTCCGCATCACCGGCAGAGCGGGTGCGCGGCGCCACACCTCCCGCGCGTCCGGCCGGGAGTGCGCCCACCTGGCATCCACCGTGAGAGGGACCACATCGGACGGCCGCCCCGAGGCACCGCGCGAAGCGTCCCCCGGCCCCCGCAGCGGCCACCGCACCGGCCGCGGGCGCTCCCCGCAGGCCGGCATGGCCCTCGCCACACGCCTCGCGGCACAACCCGCCCGCCCCGTGACCAGCCCGCTCATAACCGGCACCGGAACGGCGGCCCCGATCACCGGCCAGTTGTTCATGCGCCACCCCATCCACCATGATGATCGCGGCAGGCGCAGCCGTCGGTCACTCGATCGTGCGGTGAATGCGCGGTGAACGGCCGCATCCGGCGATCCGATAGCCTCTGCCGACGTGCCATCCGGCCCTCCGGGCGCCCGGTGTGCCACGCCCGCTGCCCGGGTAGTCCGTATCGAATGCGGATCGACCGGCGCTGCCTTGTCAGCCTCCAAGGAGTGAGTTCGTCTGTCGACCGCCATCCTCACCGGTCCGCCGGTCGCCGGGTCGCCGCTCGAAGCCGACCTGCGGACGCTGGGCTTCGACGTCCGTACGGCGGACGACGCCGCCTCCGCCGCCGCGCTGCTCGCCGAGGTGCCCGCACAGGAGCGGGTCGCCCTCGTCGACCCCCGCTTCGTCGGCCACCTGCACGCCCTGCGGCTCGCGCTGACCGACCCCCGCTTCCCGGCCGCCGCCGTGCCGGGCGCGCTCACCGCCCAGGCCGCGGCCCGCCCGGCGCTGGCCCGCGCGGCCGGCCGGATCCCGGTCGGCGCCGGCACCGCCCACCTCACGGACGTCCTCACCGAGACGCTCACGGACTCCCTGGACCGTGACGACATCGGTCTGCACCGTGTCGAGCTCGGCAGCCTGGTCGCCACCGTCGCGCTCACCCCCGCCCAGCGCGAGGAGGCCCGCGAGGCGGTCGCGGCCGTCGACGACGAGGCGGTACGGCTGCGCACCGCGGTGAAGTCCCGCGACGGCTTCTTCACGACCTTCTGCATCAGCCCGTACTCCCGCTACCTCGCCCGCTGGTGCGCGCGCCGCGGCCTCACCCCCAACCAGGTCACCACCGCGTCCCTGCTCACCGCACTGATAGCGGCCGGCGGCGCGGCCACCGGCACCCGCGCCGGCTTCGTCGCCGCGGGGGTCCTGCTGCTCCTCTCCTTCGTCCTGGACTGCACCGACGGGCAGCTCGCCCGCTACTCGCTGCAGTACTCGACGCTGGGCGCCTGGCTGGACGCCACCTTCGACCGGGCCAAGGAGTACGCCTATTACGCTGGGCTGGCGCTTGGTGCCGCCCGCGGCGGGGACGACGTATGGGCCCTGGCGCTCGGCGCGATGGTCCTGCAGACCTGCCGGCACGTCGTCGACTTCGCCTTCAACGAGGCCAACCACGACGCGACCGGCAACACCAGCCCGACCGCGGCGCTCTCCGACAAGCTCGACAGCGTCGGCTGGACGGTCTGGGTCCGCCGCATGATCGTGCTGCCGATCGGCGAACGCTGGGCCATGATCGCCGTCCTCACGGCGCTGACCACCCCGCGCATCGTCTTCTACGCCCTGCTCATCGGCTGTGCGCTGGCCGCCTGCTACACCACGGCCGGCCGGGTGCTGCGCTCCCTGACCCGGCGGGCCCGGCGCACCGACCGCGCCGCCCGGGCGCTGGCCGACCTCGCCGACTCCGGGCCGCTCGCCGAGCTGATCGCCCGCGGTGCGCGCGGCCGCGGCCGCACCGGTTCCTTCCTCGCCCCGGCTATGGCATTTCTCTCGGCCGCGGTGCTGCTGGTCTGGGTGATCTTCGAGAAGGACCCGGCGTCCTGGCTCACCGTGGGCGTCGCCGTCTGCTCCGCGCTGCTGGCCGGTGCGGCGGTGTCCCGGCCGCTCAAGGGCGCCCTCGACTGGCTCGTCCCGCCTTTCTTCCGGGCCGGCGAGTACGTCACGATCCTCGTTCTGGCCGCCCGCGCGGACGTGCCCGGAGCGCTCCCCGCGGCATTCGGGCTGGTCGCGGCCGTCGCCTACCATCACTACGACACCGTCTACCGCATCCGCGGTGGCACCGGGGCCCCGCCGCGGTGGCTGGTCCGGGCAACCGGCGGCCACGAGGGACGCGTCCTCGT
The DNA here is from genome assembly GCF_043202395.1 of Streptomyces sp. NPDC048197. Taxonomy (NCBI): domain Bacteria; kingdom Bacillati; phylum Actinomycetota; class Actinomycetes; order Kitasatosporales; family Streptomycetaceae; genus Streptomyces; species Streptomyces sp. NPDC048197. The sequence goes on along the minus strand of NZ_JBIDAJ010000010.1, from coordinate 78,773 downwards.
AGTGACCGTCCTGGCAGCCGCGCTGTCCCCTGAAGGTTTCACAATCGCGCTCACGGCCCTGGCCGTGGTCCTTGCGCTGCTGGTGCTCATCGAGAGCATCCGCTTCTGGGTCTCTTCCGGAGCACCCGCCGTACACGATGAAGGAGAACCCGCATGATCGGCCTCGTGCTGGCTGCCGGCGCCGGACGGCGTCTGCGCCCCTACACCGACACCCTGCCGAAGGCTCTGGTGCCGGTCGACGGGGACACCACCATCCTCGACCTGACCCTCGGCAACTTCGCCGAGATCGGCCTGACCGAGGTCGCGATCATCGTCGGCTACCGCAAGGAGGCCGTGTACGAGCGCAAGGAGGCCCTGGAGCAGAAGTACGGCCTCAAGCTCACCCTGATCGACAACGACAAGGCCGAGGAGTGGAACAACGCCTACTCCCTGTGGTGCGGCCGTGACGCCCTCCAGCACGACGTGATCCTCGCCAACGGCGACACCGTGCACCCGGTCTCCGTCGAGCAGACCCTGCTCGCCGCCCGCGGCAACGGCCAGAAGATCATCCTCGCGCTGGACACCGTCAAGCAGCTCGCCGACGAGGAGATGAAGGTCGTCGTGGACCCCGAGAAGGGCGTCCAGAAGATCACCAAGCTGATGGACCCGGCCGAGGCGACCGGTGAGTACATCGGTGTCACCCTCATCGAGGGCTCCGCCGCCGCCGAGCTGGCCGACGCCCTGAAGACCACCTTCGAGCGGGACCCCGACCTCTACTACGAGGACGGCTACCAGGAGCTGGTCAACCGCGGCTTCAAGGTGGACGTGGCACCGATCGGCGACGTCAAGTGGGTCGAGATCGACAACCACGACGACCTGGCGAAGGGCCGTGACATCGCATGCCAGTACTGACCCGCCTCATTCCGTCCCCGGTCGTCGTCGACATCAACGCCGGCGCCCTGGACGACCTGGCGGGCCTGCTGGCCGATCAGCGCATCTCCGCGTCCGGCAAGCTCGCCATCGCGATCAGCGGCGGCTCGGGGGCGCGGCTGCGTGAGCGGCTGTCCCCCGCGCTGCCGGGGGCCGAGTGGTACGAGGTCGGCGGCGGCACCCTGGACGACGCGATCAAGCTCGCCGACGCCATGAAGAAGGGGCACTACGACGCGGTCGTGGGCCTCGGCGGCGGCAAGATCATCGACTGCGCCAAGTTCGCCGCCGCACGGATCGGGCTGCCGCTGGTGGCCGTCGCGACGAACCTGTCGCACGACGGTCTGTGCTCGCCGGTCGCCACCCTGGACAACGACGCCGGCCGCGGCTCCTACGGTGTGCCGAACCCGATCGCCGTGGTGATCGACCTCGACATCATCCGGGAGGCCCCGGTCCGGTTCGTCCGCTCCGGCATCGGCGACGCGATCTCCAACATCTCCGCGGTCGCGGACTGGGAGCTCTCGCACCGCGAGACCGGCGAGGCGATCGACGGACTGGCCGCCGCCATGGCGCGCCAGGCCGGCGAGGCGGTGCTCCGGCACCCCGGCGGCGTCGGTGAGGACTCCTTCCTCCAGGTGCTCGCCGAGGGCCTGGTCCTCACCGGCATCTCGATGTCGGTGGCCGGCGACAGCCGCCCGGCGTCCGGCGCCTGCCACGAGATCAACCACGCCCTGGACATCCTGTACCCCAAGCGCGCGGCGAGCCACGGCGAGCAGTGCGGCCTCGGTGCCGCCTTCGCCACGCACCTGCGCGGGGACAAGGAGACCCGGGACCTGATGGTCGAGGTACTGCGCCGGCACGGACTGCCGGTCACGCCGGGTGAGATCGGCTTCACCGACGAGGAATTCGTCGAGGCCGTCGCGTACGCACCCAAGACCCGCCCCGGGCGCTACACGATCCTGGAGCACCTCGACCTGTCCACCGACCAGATCAGGGACGCTTACGCCGACTATGCACAAGCCATCGGTAGCTGAGCTCCGGCCGGTCGTTCACCCCCCGGGGGTGAAGGACCGGCGGAGCGGCGAGCACTGGGCCGGCCGGCTCTACATGCGCGAGATCTCGCTGCGCATCGACCGGCACCTGGTGAACACCCGGGTCACGCCCAACCAGCTGACCTACCTGATGACCCTCTTCGGCGTCCTCGCCGCCCCGGCCCTGCTGGTGCCGGGGGTCTGGGGCGCCGTGCTCGGCGTGCTGATGGTGCAGCTGTACCTGCTGCTCGACTGCGTCGACGGCGAGATCGCCCGGTGGCGCAAGCAGTACTCGCTCACCGGTGTCTGGATGGACCGCGTCGGCGCGTACCTCACCGACGCCGCCGTGCTCGTCGGCTTCGGCCTGCGCGCCGCCGACCTGTGGGGCCCGGGCCGGATCGACTGGCTGTGGGCCTTCCTCGGCACGCTGGCCGCCCTCGGCGCCATCCTGATCAAGGCGGAGACGGACCTGGTCGGCGTGGCCCGCGCGCAGAGCGGCAAGGAGCAGGTCAAGGAGACCGCCTCCGAGATGCGCTCCTCCGGCATGGCGCTGGCCCGCAGGGCCGCCGCGGCGCTGAAGTTCCACCGGCTGATCCTCGGCGTCGAGGCGTCCCTGCTGATCCTGGCCCTCGCGGTCGTGGACCAGATCCGGGGCGACCTGTTCTTCTCGCGGCTGGGCGTCGCGGTGCTCGCCGGCATCGCGCTCCTCCAGACGCTGCTCCACCTCGTGTCCATCCTCGCCTCCAGCAGGCTCAAGTGACGGGGGCGTCCCAGATGCGCGTCGGTGCGGTGATCATCACCATGGGCAACCGCCCCGAGGAGCTGCGTGCGCTGCTGGACTCGGTGGCCAAGCAGGACGGCGATCCGATCGAGGTCGCCGTGGTCGGCAACGGCTCGCCGCTGCCGGAGCTGCCGGAGGGCGTGCGGACCGTCGAGCTCCCGGAGAACGTCGGCATCCCGGCCGGCCGGAACGTCGGCATCGAGGCGTTCGGGCCGGCCGGCCGCGAGATGGACGTGCTGCTCTTCCTCGACGACGACGGGCTGCTGGCGCGGGAGGACACCGCCGAGCTGTGCCGCGAGGCGTTCGCCAAGGACCCGGAGCTCGGCATCGTCAGCTTCCGGATCGCCGACCCGGACACCGGCGAGACCCAGCGCCGGCACGTCCCCCGGCTGCGCGCGTCCGACCCGATGCGGTCCTCGCGGGTGACCACCTTCCTCGGGGGCGCGAACGCGGTGCGCACCAAGGTCTTCGCGGAGGTCGGCGGGCTGCCCGACGACTTCTTCTACGCCCATGAGGAGACCGACCTGGCCTGGCGGGCGCTGAACGCCGGCTGGATGATCGACTACCGGTCGGACATGGTCCTGTACCACCCGACGACGGCACCGGCCCGGCACGCGGTCTACCACCGGATGGTGGCCCGCAACCGGGTCTGGCTGGCCCGCCGCAACCTCCCCGCCGCACTGGTTCCGGTCTATCTGGGTGTCTGGTTCCTGCTCACCCTCGCCCGGCGCCCGTCGCGACCGGCGCTGCAGGCCTGGCTGGGCGGCTTCAAGGAGGGCTGGGCCACCCCGTGCGGTCCCAGGCGTCCCATGAAGTGGGCTACCGTTTGGCGACTGACCCGACTGGGCCGCCCTCCCGTCATCTGACAAGCTCGTATCTGAGAGCATCAGGCGCGAACCGGGGCGTGGCCCCGGCAGCGCACCTTGAGGACGAAAGTGTCAACTGTGAGCGAGACCACGCACGACAGTGCGGTCGCCATGAGTGCCCCGGCAGCTTCCGACGAAGGGCTGACCGCGGCTCAGCGGGCCCAGAAGTACGGGCTCGCGCAGAGCGGGGCGCGTCCGAGCCTCCCCGAGTACGTCCGGCAGCTGTGGCACCGGCGGCATTTCATCTCCGCCTTCGCCAGCGCCAAGCTGACCGCGCAGTACAGCCAGGCCAAGCTGGGGCAGGTCTGGCAGGTGGCGACGCCCCTGCTGAACGCGCTCGTCTACTACTTGATCTTCGGTCTGCTGATCGGCACGAGGAAGGGCGTCCCCGACTTCGTGCCGTTCCTGGTGACCGGCGTCTTCATCTTCACCTTCACGCAGAGCTCGGTGATGGCCGGTACGCGGGCGATCTCCGGCAACCTCGGTCTGGTGCGGGCGCTGCACTTCCCGCGGGCCTGCCTGCCGATCTCGTTCTGCCTGATGCAGCTGCAGCAGCTGCTGTTCTCCATGGGTGTGCTGGTCCTGATCCTGCTCGGCTTCGGGCAGATGCCGACCTGGTCGTGGTTCCTGGTGCTCCCGGCGCTGCTGCTCCAGTTCGTCTTCAACACCGGCCTGGCGATGGTCATGGCGCGACTGGGCTCCAAGACCCCGGACCTGGCGCAGCTGATGCCGTTCATCATGCGGACGTGGATGTACGCGTCCGGCGTGATGTTCAGCATCGACCTGATCCTGAAGGGCAAGCACGTCCCGCAGTTCGTCGAGGTCCTGCTCAACGCCAACCCGGCGGCGGTCTACATCGACCTGATGCGCTTCGCGCTGATCGACAGCTTCACGGCCAACAAGCTGCCCCCGCACGTGTGGGCGTTCGCCGGCGGCTGGGCGCTCCTGATGGGCGTCGCGGGCTTTGTGTACTTCTGGAAGGCTGAGGAGCGGTACGGACGTGGCTGAGCAGAACAACGGCGTGCAGCCCACGGCGGCCGCCCAGGAGCGGATCCCGACGGTGATCGCGGACGATCTGCACATCGTCTACCGCGTCTACGGCACGGGTGCCGGCAAGGGCAGTGCCACCGCGGCGCTGAACCGCATCGTCCGCCGCAAGCCCTCCACCGGTGTGCGCGAGGTGCACGCGGTCAAGGGTGTCTCCTTCACCGCCTACCGCGGCGAGTCCATCGGCCTGATCGGCTCCAACGGCTCGGGCAAGTCCACCCTGCTCAAGGCGGTCGCCGGCCTGCTGCCGGCCGAGCGGGGCAAGGTCTACACCCACGGCCAGCCCTCCCTGCTGGGCGTGAACGCGGCCCTGATGAACGACCTGACCGGCGAGAAGAACGTCGTCCTCGGCGGTCTGGCCATGGGCATGAGCCGCGAGCAGATCCGTGAGCGCTACGACGGGATCGTCGACTTCTCCGGCATCAACGAGAAGGGCGACTTCATCTCGCTGCCGATGCGCACCTACTCCTCCGGCATGGCCGCGCGGCTGCGGTTCTCCATCGCCGCGGCCAAGGACCATGACGTGCTGATGATCGACGAGGCCCTGGCCACCGGCGACCGGGCCTTCCAGAAGCGCTCCGAGGCCCGGATCCGCGAGCTGCGCAAGGAAGCCGGCACGGTCTTCCTGGTCAGCCACAACAACAAGTCCATCCGCGACACCTGCGACCGGGTGCTGTGGCTGGAACGCGGCGAACTGCTGATGGACGGCCCCACCGACGAGGTCATCAAGGCCTACGAGAAGGAGACCGGCAAGTAGTCCTCCGGACACCTGGAAGGCCCCCGCGGTCCGCTCCGCGGGGGCCTTCGCCGGTGAAGAAATGGTCAACTCCGCGGACAACGGGAACAGTTCGTCCGGAAAGGATGTTGACCGGATCGTTGCCCCGGGCTTCGGTACCCACTCGGACGCAAGGGAGATGTACGGCGTAAGCTGTACGGGTGCCGAACAGCACAAGTGGCACAAGTCGGGCAATACTCACCCATGAGGGCGATGAGGGCTCGATCGGGGCGCGTCGTCGGCCGCGGCGTGTCCGAAATAGGATGTTTTAGCTTGGCGGTGTAGAACGGGAGACGTGACGGCAATGGCTACTGGTTCGCTCCGGCACCGAAATGCGCCGGGCAGCCCCCGGTGAGCCGAGACAACGAGCGGGCGCGTCGCGCCTTCCTCCGAAGGGTGGCGGCGGGTGACCGGCGGGACCACACGCGCACCGTGCTCGATCAGGCCGCACACGAGAACTTCCCGGTCGCGCCGTTCTTCCTGCCCCGCGCCTGGCGGGCCGACCTGATGGCCGTCTACGGCTTCGCCCGGCTCGTCGACGACATCGGTGACGGCGACCTCGCGCCCGGCGGCGCCGATGCCGTACTCCTCGGACTCGACCGGGCGCAGTTCGACGACCGGCCCGCGCTGCTCGACGCCCTGGCGGCGGACCTGGAGCGCGTCTTCAGCGACCGCGCGCCCGGCCCCAAGCACCCGCTGATGCGCCGCCTCGGCCCGACCGTCCGCCGCTGCGAGCTGACCCCCGAACCGTTCCTCGGCCTGATCGAGGCCAACCGCCAGGACCAGCGGGTGAGCCGCTACGCCACCTACGACGACCTGGTCGCCTACTGCGAGCTGTCCGCCAACCCCGTCGGCCGGCTCGTCCTCGGCATCACCGGCACCGCCAGCCCCGAGCGCATCCGCCGCTCGGACGCCGTCTGCACCGCCCTGCAAATCGTCGAGCACATCCAGGACGTGGCCGAGGACCTCGGGCGCGACCGCATCTACCTCCCCGCCGAGGACCTGAAACGCTTCGGCGTGTCGGAGGCCGATCTGGCCGCGCCGAGCGGGGGCGCATCGGTGCGCGCACTGATCGCCTACGAGGCGGAACGCGCCCGTGACCTGCTGGATGAAGGCACCGCGCTGGTGGGTAGCGTCCACGGCAGGCTCAAGCTGCTGCTGGCCGGTTTCGTCGCCGGCGGACGTGCCGCACTCCAGGCGGTCGCGGCCGCCGAACACGACGTACTCCCTGGACCGCCCAAACCGACCAAGCTCAGCATGCTGCGCGAGGTGGGGGCGACATTGCGAAGAGAGGGGTGAGTCGGACCGTGGAGGCAACCGCACACGCGTCCGCGCCGGTGCTCGCTGCATACCGCTACTGCGAAGCCATCACCGGGCAGCAGGCACGCAACTTCGCCTACGGCATCCGGCTGCTGCCGACCGACAAGCGCCATGCGATGTCGGCGCTCTACGCCTTCTCCCGCCGGGTCGACGACATCGGCGACGGCAATCTGGAGACCGCCGCCAAGCAGCAGCGCCTGGAGGACACCCGGGCGCTGCTGGCCCGTATCAAGGACGGCCGGCTCGATGAGGACGACACCGACCCGGTGGCCGTCGCCCTCGCCGACGCCGCCCGCCGCTTCCCCATCCCGCTCGACGCGCTCGACGAGCTGATCGACGGCGTGCTGGCCGACGTGCGCGGCGAGACCTACGAGACCTGGGACGAGCTGAAGGTCTACTGCCGCTGTGTCGCCGGCGGCATCGGCCGGCTCTCGCTCGGCGTGTTCGGCACCGTGCCCGGCGCACAGGACACCGAGCGCGCTGCCGAGTACGCCGACACCCTCGGTCTGGCCCTCCAACTGACCAACATCCTCCGGGACGTTCGCGAGGACGCCGGCAACGGCCGGACCTATCTCCCCGCCGAGGACCTCGCCAAGTTCGGCTGCTCGGCCGGGTTCGCCCACCCCGTCCCGCCGCCCGGCTCCGACTTCGCCGGCCTGGTCCACCACGAGGTGCAACGCGCCCGCGCGCTGTTCGCCGAGGGCTTCCGGCTGCTGCCGATGCTCGACCGGCGCAGCGGCGCCTGCGTGGCCGCGATGGCCGGCATCTACCACCGCCTGCTCACCCGGATCGCCGCCGAACCCGAGGCGGTGCTGCGCGGCCGGGTCTCGCTGCCCGGCTGGGAGAAGGCGTTCGTCGCGGTGCGCGGACTGTCCGGGCTCGACGCGCGGGCGATCGGCCGCCGGCAGGCCGTACGGAGGCGCGGATGACCGGCCGGGCCACGCACGACAGCGGTGACCCCGCGTCAGCACCGCGGGCAACCCTCCCCCGGGCGACTGCGTCCATGACCCACGTACGGGGGGAGCACACATGACATCCACAGCCACCGCGGTGGTCGTCGGCGGCGGGCTGGCGGGCACCACCGCCGCCCTCGCGCTGGCCGACGCCGGGCTGCGGGTCACCCTCGTCGAGGGCCGCCCCCGCCTCGGCGGACTGGTCTTCTCCTTCCGCCGCGACTCGGCCGCCGGTGAGCTGAGCGTCGACAACGGCCAGCACGTCTACCTGCGCTGCTGCACCGCGTACGGGCAGATGCTGGACCGGCTCGGCGCGGCCCATCTGGTGCCCCTGCAGGACCGGATGGACGTGCCCGTCCTGGACGCCGACCGGATGCGGCTCGGCCGGCTGCGCCGCACCGCCCTGCCCGTCCCGCTGCACCTCGCCGCCAGCCTCGCGGGCTATCCGCACCTGTCCCCGGCCGAGCGGGCCGGCGTGGTGCGCGCCACCCTCGCGCTCAAGGGCCTCGACCCGGCCGACCCGGTCCTGGACGGCGTCGACTTCGGCAGCTGGCTGCGCCGCCACGGCCAGTCGTCCCGGGCCGTCGAGGCGCTGTGGGACCTGGTCGGCATCGCCACCCTCAACGCCCGGGCCGGCGACGCCTCGATGGGCCTGGCCGCCAAGGTCTTCAAGACCGGGCTGCTGTCCGCACCCGGCGCCGCCGACATCGGCTGGTCCCGGGTCCCCCTCGGCGACGTGCACGACGCCCTCGCCGGTACGGCACTGGAGAAGGCCGGGGTGCGGATCGCGCTGCGCACCCGCGCCGCGTCCGTCGACCGTACCGACGGCCGCTGGCAGGTCGCGGTGGAGAACGGCCCGCACGGCGGCGAGCGGCTCACCGCGGACACCGTCGTCCTCGCCGTACCGCAGCGCGAGACGCACGCCCTGCTGCCCGCCGGGGCGCTGGCCGACCGGGACCGGCTGCTGGACATCGGCACCGCCCCGATCCTCAACCTCCACGTCGTCTACGACCGCAAGGTCCTGCGCCGCCCCTTCTTCGCCGCGGTCGGTTCGCCCGTCCAGTGGGTCTTCGACCGCACCGACGCCTCCGGACTGACCCGGACGCCGGGCAACGAACGCTGCCAGTACCTGGCCGTGTCGCAGTCCGCCGCGCAGGAGGAGATCGACCAGCCGGTCGCCAAACTCCGCGCCCGCTACCTCCCCGAGCTGGAACGGCTGCTGCCGGCCGCCCGGGGCGCCCGGATCATCGACTTCTTCGTCACCCGCGAGCGCACCGCGACCTTCGCGCCCGCCCCGGGCGTCGGCAGGCTCCGCCCCGCCGCCCGCACCCAAGCCCCCGGCCTGTTGCTGGCCGGCGCGTGGACCGCCACCGGGTGGCCCGCGACCATGGAGAGCGCTGTGCGCAGCGGCACCGCCGCCGCTCGCGAGGCACTCAACGAACTCGGCTTCCCCCAGGGCCAGTTGCCTCAGGAGGCGGCATGACTACGAGTACCAGCGCTCGCACGAGCACGAGCATCGGAAACAGAGGAGAAACCGTGAATCCGGCTTCCCCAGCTATCGACACCGAGAGCGTCACCGCGCTGCTGGAGCGCGGACGGACACTCGCCACTCCCGTGCTGCGTGCTGCCGTGGGCCGGCTCGCCCCTCCCATGGACACCGTCGCCGCCTACCACTTCGGCTGGATCGACGCCACCGGCAACCCCGCATCGGGCGACAGCGGCAAGGCCGTCCGGCCCGCGCTCGCCCTGCTGTCCGCCGAGGTCGCCGGCCGGGCCCCCGAGGTCGGCATCCCCGGCGCGGTCGCCGTCGAGCTGGTGCACAACTTCTCGCTGCTGCACGACGACCTGATGGACGGCGACGAACAGCGCCGGCACCGCGACACGGTCTGGAAGGTGCACGGCCCGGCCCAGGCCATCCTCGTCGGCGACGCCCTGTTCGCCCTCGCCAACGAAATACTGCTGGAGCTCGGTACCGTCGACGCCGGCCGTGCCACCCGCCGGCTGACCCTGGCCACCCGCAAGCTGATCGACGGCCAGGCCCAGGACATCTCCTACGAGCACCGCGAGCGGGTCACCGTCGAAGAGTGCCTGGAGATGGAGGGCAACAAGACCGGCGCGCTGCTGGCCTGCGCGGTCTCCATCGGCGCGGTCCTGGGCGGCGCCGACGACCGCACCGCCGACACCCTGGAGAAGTACGGCTACCACCTCGGCCTGGCCTTCCAGGCCGTCGACGACCTGCTGGGCATCTGGGGCGATCCGGACGCCACCGGCAAGCAGACCTGGAGCGACCTGCGGCAGCGGAAGAAGTCGCTGCCGGTCGTCGCCGCGCTGGCCGCCGGCGGCCCGGCCTCCGAGCAGCTGGCCCGGATCCTGGCCGCCGACGCCAAGAAGAGCGAGACCGAGATCGCCGACTTCACCGAGGAGGAGTTCGCCTCCCGGGCGGCCCTCATCGAGGAGGCCGGCGGCCGCGAGTGGACCTCCCAGGAGGCCCGCCGCCAGCACGCCACCGCCATCGCCGCGCTCGACGAGATCGACATGCCGGAGAAGGTCCGGGCCCAGCTCGTCGCCCTCGCGGACTTCGTCGTCGTACGAGAAAGATGACTCCCTATCGACAACGAATAGATCGCAGTCGCCGGCCGGTGCCTGGGGGTACTCCCCCAGCTACCGCTGGGAGGTGCCCCCACCCACGCCTTTAGGGCAGTGGGGGACGGGCGCCGGCCGACGGAATCCCTGAGCACGCTTTGACAGTTCACTGCAGAAGGGGAAGCCATGACAGCGACGACCGACGGAAGCACCGGGGCGCTGCCGCCCCGGGCCCCTTCGGCCAGCGATGCCACCGCTGAGAAAACCACCGCACCGGCCGGCAGGACCGCCACCGCCACCGCCGTCGCCGAGGACACGGCCGAGGCCGCCCGCCGCGCGACCGCCCGGGCCACCGAATATCTGCTCTCCGTCCAGGACCCGGCCGGATGGTGGAAGGGCGACCTCGAGACCAACGTCACGATGGACGCCGAGGACCTGCTGCTCCGTCAGTTCCTGGGCATCTCGGACCCCCGGACCACCGAGGCCGCCGCCCGCCACATCCGCGGCGAGCAGCGCACCGACGGCACCTGGGCCACCTTCCACGGCGGGCCCGGTGAACTCTCCACCACCATCGAGGCCTACGTCGCCCTGCGGCTCGCCGGGGACGCGACCGACGCCCCGCACATGGCCGCCGCGTCCGCCTGGATCCGCGAGCAGGGCGGGATCGCCGCCTCCCGGGTCTTCACCCGCATCTGGCTGGCCCTCTTCGGCTGGTGGAAGTGGGACGACCTGCCCCAGCTCCCACCGGAACTCATCTTCTTCCCGAAGTGGTTCCCGCTCAACATCTACGACTTCGGGTGCTGGGCGCGGCAGACCATCGTGCCGCTGACCATCGTCTCCGCCAAACGCCCGGTCCGCCCGGCGCCGTTCGCCCTCGACGAGCTGCACACCGATCCGCGCCGCCCCGCGCCGCCGCGCCCGCTCGCCCCGGCCATGAGCTGGGACGGCGTCTTCCAGCGCCTCGACAAGGCGCTGCGGGCCTACCACAAGGTCGCGCTGCGCACGCTGCGCCGCACCGCGATGCGCTCGGCGGCCCGCTGGATCGTCGAACGGCAGGAGAACGACGGCTGCTGGGGCGGCATCCAGCCGCCCGCCGTGTACTCCATCATCGCCCTGCACCTCCTCGGCTACGACCTCGACCACCCCGTGCTGCGCGAGGGACTGGCCTCCCTCGACCGGTTCGCGGTCCGGCGCGAGGACGGTTCGCGGATGATCGAGGCCTGCCAGTCCCCGGTCTGGGACACCTGCCTCGCCACCATCGCGCTCGCCGACGCCGGACTGCCCGCCGACCACCCGCAGCTGGTCAAGGCCGCCGACTGGATGCTCGCCGAGCAGATCGACCGGCCCGGCGACTGGAGCGTCAAGCGTCCCCAACTCCCGTCCGGTGGCTGGGCGTTCGAGTTCCATAACGACAACTACCCGGACATCGACGACACCGCCGAGGTGGTGCTCGCCCTGCGCCGGGTCAAGCACCCCGACCCGCAGCGGGTGGCCGCCGCGGTGGACCGCGCGGTGCGCTGGAACTTCGGGATGCAGTCCCGGGACGGCGGCTGGGCCGCCTTCGACGTCGACAACACCAGCCCGTTCCCCAACCGCTTGCCGTTCTGCGACTTCGGCGAGGTCATCGACCCGCCGTCGGCCGACGTCACCGCCCACGTCGTGGAGATGCTCGCCGAGGTCGGCCGCACCCACGACCCGCGCACCCGCCGCGGCATCGCCTGGCTGCTCGCCGAACAGGAGCCCAGCGGCGCCTGGTTCGGACGCTGGGGCACCAACTACGTCTACGGCACCGGCTCGGTGCTGCCCGCGCTCGCCGCGGCCGGCATCCCCGCCTCCCACCCGGCCGTGCGCCGCGCCGTCGGCTGGCTGGAGCGGGTGCAGAACGACGACGGCGGCTGGGGCGAGGACCAGCGGTCGTACGCGGAGAAGGACGCCTGGGCCGGGCGCGGCGCCTCGACCGCCTCGCAGACCGCCTGGGCGCTGATGGCGCTGCTCGCGGCCGGTGAACGGGACGGTGAGGCGGTGCGGCGCGGGGTGCGGTATCTGGCCGCGACCCAGCGCGAGGACGGTTCCTGGGACGAGCCGTACTTCACCGGTACCGGCTTCCCCTGGGACTTCTCCATCAACTACCACCTCTACCGCCAGGTTTTCCCACTGACCGCCCTGGGCCGCTACGTCAACGGCGGCCCGGCCGGAGCACCGGTGGGGGCCTGATGCCGAGACGGTCCCCCGCGCGCGCGGACCCCCCGCTGCTGGTCGCCTGTGCGCTCGGCATCGAACGGTTCGCGCTGCGCGGGGGAGACCGGGCGGTGGCGCCGGGCGAGAGCCGGCCCGGGCTGGTCGTGCTGCGCACCGGCATGGGCCCCCAGGCGGCCGAACGCGCCCTCGCCGATGCGCTGCGTGACGGCGCCGGCACCGCCCGTTCGCCCGTCGTCGCCAGCGGCTTCTGCGCCGGCCTCGCGCCCGGTATGCGCCCCGGGGACGTGGTCGTCGCCGAGGCCACCCGGGACCACCGCCCGGGCCTGCCGGACGTGCCCTGCCGCGACAACGGGCCGCTGGTCGGCGCCCTGCGGCAGCGCGGCCTGACCGTGCACCGCGGGCTGCTGCGCGGCTCCGACCACGTCGTACGCGGCGCGGAACGGGCCGAGCTGCACGCCTCCGGCGCGATCGCGGTGGACATGGAGTCCGCCGCCACGCTCCGCACGGCACGGCGGGCCGGCGCCCGTCCGGTTGCGGCCGTCCGGGTGGTCGTGGACGCTCCAGAACATGAACTCGTCCGCATCGGCACGGTGCGCGGGGGAATATCGGCCTTCCGCGTGCTGCGCAGTGTGCTTCCTGTTTTCTATGAATGGCACCGTTCTTTGCTGCTCCCCAGGAGGTGAGCCAGATGGCCATGCCACTCCGTCAGTCCATCCGGGTCGGGACCTATCTTTTTGAACAGAAGATGATCCGGCGGCGCGAGAAGTTCCCCCTCATCGTCGAGCTGGAACCGCTCTTCGCATGCAATCTGAAGTGTGAGGGCTGCGGAAAGATCCAGCATCCGGCCGGGGTGCTCAAGCAGCGGATGCCGGTGGCCCAGGCGGTCGGCGCGGTGCTGGAGTCCGGCGCCCCGATGGTCTCCATCGCCGGCGGAGAACCCCTGATGCACCCGCAGATCGACGAGATCGTGCGGCAGTTGGTGGCCAAGCGGAAATATGTGTTCCTGTGCACCAACGCCATGTTGCTGCGCAAGAAGATGGACGAGTTCACGCCCTCGCCCTATTTCGCGTTCGCGGTGCACATCGACGGAATGCGCGAACGGCACGACGAATCCGTCGCCAAGGAAGGCGTGTTCGACGAGGCGGTCGCGGCGATCAAGGAAGCCAAGCGGCGCGGATTCCGGGTCACCACCAACTCCACCTTCTTCAACACCGACACCCCGCAGACCGTCATCGAGGTCCTCAACTTCCTCAACGACGACCTCCAGGTCGACGAGATGATGCTGTCGCCCGCCTACGCCTACGAGAAGGCCCCCGACCAGGAACACTTCCTCGGCGTCGAGCAGACCCGGGAACTGTTCCGCAAGGCGTTCGCCGGCGGCAACCGGCGCCGCTGGCGGCTCAACCACAGCCCGCTCTTCCTGGACTTCCTGGAGGGCAAGGCGGACTTCCCGTGCACGGCCTGGGCGATCCCCAACTACTCGCTGTTCGGCTGGCAGCGCCCCTGCTACCTGATGAGCGATGGATACGTGCCGACGTACCGGGAACTCATCGAAGAGACGGACTGGGACAAATACGGCCGCGGCAAGGACCCGCGCTGCGCCAACTGCATGGCGCACTGCGGCTACGAACCCACCGCCGTCCTCGCCACCATGGGCTCCCTCAAGGAATCCCTCCGGGCGGCCAAGGAGACCGTCGCCGGAAACCGCGGCTGACCGTCGTGTCCGGGGGAGCCCGCCGCGGCGGGCTCCCCCCGCCACGGCCGCCGAACGACCCGAGGGGGACCGAACATGACGATGCTGGAACACCTCACCGGACCGCGTGACCTCAAGGCGGTCCCCGCCGACCGCCTGCCCCAACTCGCCGAGGAGATCCGGCACTTCCTGGTCCACGCGGTGTCCCGCACCGGTGGCCATCTGGGCCCCAACCTGGGCGTGGTCGAGCTGACCATGGCCCTGCACCGGGTCTTCGACTCGCCCGCCGACCGCATCCTGTGGGACACCGGCCACCAGTCCTACGTCCACAAGCTGCTCACCGGCCGTCAGGACTTCTCCAAGCTGCGGGCCAAGGGCGGTCTGTCGGGCTACCCTTCGCGGGCGGAGTCGGCGCACGACGTCATCGAGAACAGCCACGCCTCGACGGTGCTGGGCTGGGCGGACGGTCTGGCCAAGGCCAACCAGGTGCGCGGGAAGAAGGACCATGTCGTCGCGGTCATCGGCGACGGCGCGCTGACCGGCGGCATGGCCTGGGAGGCGCTGAACAACATCGCGGCCGCCAAGGACCGCCCGCTGGTCATCGTCGTCAACGACAACGAGCGCTCCTACGCGCCGACCATCGGCGGGCTGGCCAACCACCTCGCCACCCTGCGCACCACCGACGGCTACGAGCGTTTCCTGGCCCGCGGCAAGGACCTGCTGGAGCGCACCCCGGTCGTCGGCAAACCGCTCTACGGCACGCTGCACGGTGCCAAGAAGGGCCTGAAGGACTTCATCGCGCCGCAGGGCATGTTCGAGGACCTGGGCCTGAAGTACCTCGGCCCGATCGACGGGCACGACATCGAGGCCGTCGAATCGGCGCTGCGCCGCGCGTCCGGATTCCACGGCCCGGTCCTGGTGCACTGCCTGACGGAGAAGGGCCGCGGTTACCGGCCCGCCCTGGAGGACGAGGCCGACCACTTCCACACCGTCGGCGTGATGGACCCGCTGACCTGCGCGCCGGTCGCCCCGCCCGGCGCACCGTCCTGGACGTCCGTCTTCGGCGACGAAATGGTCCGCATCGGCGCGGAACGCGAGGACGTCGTCGCCCTCACGGCGGCGATGCTGCAGCCGGTCGGCCTGCAGAAGTTCGCCGAGGCGTTCCCGGACCGGGTGTGGGACGTGGGCATCGCCGAGCAGCACGCGGCCGTCTCCGCGGCGGGCCTGGCCACCGGCGGCCTGCACCCGGTCTTCGCGGTCTACGCCACCTTCCTCAACCGCGCCTTCGACCAGATCCTGATGGACGTCGCGCTGCACAAGTGCGGTGTGACCTTCGTCCTGGACCGGGCCGGCGTCACCGGCACCGACGGCGCCTCCCACAACGGCATGTGGGACCTGTCGGTGCTCGGCGTCGTCCCCGGCCTGCGGATCGCCGCCCCGCGCGACGCCGACCAGCTCCGCGCCCAGCTGCGGGAGGCCCTCGACGTGGACGACGCACCGACCGTGCTGCGCTTCCCCAAGGAATCGGTGGACGACCCGATCCCGGCCGTGGACCGGATCGGCGGGGTGGACGTCCTGCACCGGGCACCGCACCCGGACGTCCTCCTGGTCGCGGTCGGCGTGATGGCACCGGTCTGCCTGCGGGTCGCCGAGCTGCTCGCGGCGCGCGGCGTGGACGCGACGGTCATCGACCCGCGCTGGGTCAAGCCGGTCGACCCGGCCGTCGCCGAACTCGCCGCCGACCACGCGCTGGTGGCCGTGGTCGAGGACAACAGCCGTACCGGTGGCGTCGGCTGGGCGGTCGGCCAGGCGCTGCGGGACGCGGACGTCGACGTACCGCTGCGCACCTTCGGCATCCCCGAGCAGTTCCTGCCGCACGCCAAGCGGGCCGAGCTGCTGGCCGACCTGGGCCTGACCCCGGCCGAGATCGCCGGCCGGATCAGCGCCGCGCTGGCCCGTAAGGAGACCGTCTCATGACCGGATTCGACCTGACGCGGCTGCTCGCGGAGCGCGGCGGCGAGCGGTACGACCTGCACGCCCGCCATCTGAACCACCAGCTGCCGCGGATGCTGCACACCATCGGCTTCGACAAGGTCTACGAGCGGGCCGAGGGCGCGTACTTCTGGGACGCCGAAGGCCAGGACTACCTCGACATGCTCGCCGGCTTCGGGGTGATGGGCCTGGGCCGGCACCACCCCGTCGTACGGAAGGCGCTGCACGACGTCCTCGACGCCCAGCTGCCCGACCTCACCCGCTTCGACTGCCAGCCGCTGCCCGGCCTGCTCGCCGAGCAGCTGCTCGGCCACGCCGCCCACCTCGACCGGGTCTTCTTCGGCAACAGCGGCACCGAGGCCGTGGAGACCGCGCTGAAATTCGCGCGGTACGCGACCGGGAGGCCGCGGATCCTGTACTGCACCCACGCCTTCCACGGCCTGACGACCGGCTCCCTCTCCGTCAACGGCGAGGACGGCTTCCGCGACGGCTTCGCGCCGCTGCTGCCCGACACCGCCGTGCCGCTCGGTGATCTCGACGCCCTGGCACGGGAGTTGACGAAGGGCGACGTCGCCGCGCTGATCGTCGAGCCGATCCAGGGCAAGGGCGTGCACGAGGCGCCGCCCGGCTATCTGCGGGCCGCGCAGGACCTCCTGCACCGGCACAAGGCCCTGCTGATCGCCGACGAGGTGCAGACCGGCCTCGGCCGCACCGGTGACTTCTTCGCCTACCAGCACGAGGACGGCGTGGCACCGGACCTGGTGTGCGTGGCCAAGGCACTGTCCGGCGGCTACGTCCCGGTCGGCGCGACCCTCGGCAAGGACTGGATCTTCAAAAAGGTCTACTCGTCCATGGACCGCGTACTGGTGCACTCCGCCAGCTTCGGCTCCAACGCCCAGGCGATGGCCGCCGGTCTGGCGGTCCTCGCGGTGATGGAGGACGAGCAGACCGTCGCGCACGCCCGGCACACCGGCGATCTGCTCCGCGGCCGGCTCGCC
Source organism: Streptomyces sp. NPDC048197 (assembly GCF_043202395.1). NCBI lineage: Bacteria > Bacillati > Actinomycetota > Actinomycetes > Kitasatosporales > Streptomycetaceae > Streptomyces > Streptomyces sp. NPDC048197. Next base: position 61,629 of record NZ_JBIDAJ010000010.1, on the reverse strand, counting down.
GAGCTGATCCCGAAGTACGAGCTGCTGCACGACGTGCGGGGCCGCGGCCTGATGATCGGCATCGAGTTCGGCCGGCCCTCCTCGCTCGGGCTGCGCAGCCGCTGGACGATGCTGCAGGCGGCCCGCAAGGGGCTGTTCGCGCAGATGGTCGTGGTGCCGCTGCTGCAGCGGCACCGCATCCTCACCCAGGTCTCCGGCGACCACCTGGAGGTCATTAAGCTGATCCCGCCGCTGATCATCGGCGAGCGGGAGGTGGACCGGTTCGTCGGCGCCTTCACGGCCGTCATGGACGACGCGCACGGCGGCGGCAACCTGATGTGGGACTTCGGGCGGACGCTGGTCAAACAGGCGGTCGCCCACCGCTGACAGCTCTGGGGGGACGCGATGCCGGACGGGACGACGGTGCGGTCCGTGAACGGCATGACGGCACGCTGGGCGCGGGAGGCGGTGGGACCGGCCGGCACGGTCCTCACCGCGGCCGGTGTCTGGCCGCTGCTCGCGCTGCTCGCGGGCCCCTCGGCGGGCCCGGCCCGTACGGAGCTGGCCGAGGCGCTCGGCACCGACCCGGAGCGGGCGCCGGCCGAGGGCCGCTCGCTGCTCGCGGCGCTGGACGAGGCCGACGGCGTGGGTGCCGCGGCCGCGCTGTGGGCCCGGCGCACGCTGTCACTGCGCCCCGAGTGGCGGGAGGGTCTGGCGCCGGGCACGCTCGGCGAGCTGACCGGCGCCGCGGCGGCGGACCAGGAGGCGCTGGACGTCTGGGCGCGGCGCCACACCGACGGGATGGTCGAGCGGATGCCGGTCGAGGTGACCCCCGACCTGCTGCTCGTGCTGGCCAGTGCGCTGCTGGTGCGGACGACCTGGATGGAACCCTTCGGGGAGCACCCGCTGCGGCTCACCGAAGGCCCCTGGGCGGGGCGCGAGGTGACCGCGCTGAGCCGCTCCGGGGCGGCGGCCGCGCAGGTCCGGGTGCACGGCACCCCGGCCGGCCCGCTGACCGCCGTACGCGTCGAGGGCGACAACGGCCTGGACGTCCACCTGCTGCTCGGCGGGTCCGGGGTGCCGGGCGGTGAGGTGCTGGGACACGGCGTCGAGGCGCTGGCCGGGCGGTACCCGGCGGTGTCCGGTGCCGCGCTCACCGACGGCGCCGGGCCGGGGCTGCGGGTGACGACGGTGCCGAGCTACGACGGGGTGCCGCGGCTGGACCTCACGACCGTGCGGTTCACCGTCGACGCCGCACACGACCTGCTCAAGCGGCCGGAGCTGTTCGGGCTGACCGCCGCGGCGGATACCTCCCGCGGGCACTTCCCGGGCATCAGCGACCACCCGCTCGCGGTGTCGGCCGCCCGGCAGCAGGCCACCGCGACCTTCGGCGCGCTCGGTTTCCGGGCGGCGGCCGTCACGGTCATGCCGGTCGCCGCGGGGTCCGTGCCGCCGCCCCCGCCGTACCAGGCGCTGCGGATCACGGCCCGCTTCGACCGGCCCTTCGGGTTCCTCGCCGTGCACCGGGCGTCGGGGCTGGTGCTGACGGCGGGCTGGGTCGCCGAACCCCAGGGCGCTCCGGTCAGTCGGTGAGCAGCGCCTCGCGCAGCCGCTCGCGGGTCTCGGGGGCCAGCTTCAGGCCCTCGGACAGGTACTTCTCCGTCGAGCCCCAGGTCCGCTCGATCGCGTCATAGGCGGCTGCGAGGTAGTCGGTGTGCGCGCCGAACAGCGGCGAGAGCAGCTCCATGACCTCCGGCGACATCCCGACCGCGGAGTTGTCGGAGCGGCGGATCTTGTAGCGGCGGTGCGGGTCGTTGGACTTGAGGTAGTCGGCCTCGATGGCGTCCCGCTCCACCCCGACCGCCAGCAGGGTCACGGCCACGGACAGGCCGGCCCGGTCCTTGCCCGCCGCACAGTGCATCAGCGCGGGGACGCTGTCCTCGGCCAGCGCGTGCAGCACCCGGCTGTGGTCCTCGGTGCGGGTGGTGATGATGTGCCGGTAGGTGGCGGCCATCCGGGCCGCGGCCTTGCCGTCGCCGAGCGCGGTGCGCAGTTGCTCCAGCTCGCCGTCGCGGACCATCGTCCAGAACTCGGCGCCGTCGGCCGGGTCGGTCAGCGGGATGTTCACGTTGCGCACGCCGGGGAGCGGGACGTCGGGGCCCTCCAGCTTGATGTCCGAGGCATTGCGGAAGTCGAAGACGGTGTGCAGCCCGAGGCCGGCCAGGAACGCCGTGTCCTCCGCCGTGGCGTGGGCGAGGTGTCCGCTGCGGAACAGTCTGCCCTCCCGTACGCGACGCCCGTCCACGGTCGGCAGCCCGCCCACGTCGCGGAAGTTGCGGACCTCCGCGAGCTCCGGCTGGGCCTGCGGGACCTGCGGCGTCTGCTGCGTCACGGGCGCTCCTCTGGGTCGGTCGCCGACGCTGCTCGTCGACGAGGCGGGGCAGTCCCGACGATACGACATTGATGCAATAGGAAATCAGGCCGCAATCGGAGTGCCGCAGGGCGCGAGGAAGCGCTCAAGAAGCAACCCATGACCGATTCTTATTCCAACTTGAGCAGAATTTGACCTGGTGGCATTAATCACGCCTCGTCAACCCCTGGTTACGGTGGCGTAGGTCACTTCTCAAGGTGAAGTATGTCCTGACGTGGCAGACGATTCGAAGAACATCAGCAGCGGCGCCACGAGCGCTGCAGATGAGTCGAAAGACCTCATCACCGGCGCCACAGGTGCCATCGGGTCGTACGCAGCCGTCGGGGACAGCTTCACAGAGGGGGTCGGGGATCCCGGCCCTGACGGGGTGTACATCGGTTGGGCGGACCGCCTCGCGGTCCTGCTCTCGGACCAGCAGGCGGAGGGTGCCTTCCGCTACGCCAACCTCGCCATCAGGGGGCGGCTGCTGGACCAGATCGTCGAGGAACAGGTGCCGCGGGCCAAGGAGCTGGCCCCCGACCTGGTGACGTTCTGTGCCGGCGGCAACGACATCCTCCGGCCGGGTTCCGACCCGGACGCGGTCGCCGAGCGCTACGAGGCGGCGGTGGCCGAGCTGCGCGCCTCGGTCGGCACGGTCCTGCTCTGCACCGGCTTCGACACCCGCGGGGTCCCGGTGCTCGGTCTCCTGCGCGGGAAGATCGCCACCTACACGGCGCACGTCCGGGCCATCGCGGACCGGCACGGCTGCCCGGTGCTCGACCTGTGGTCGCTGAAGTCCGTACAGGACCGGCGGGCCTGGAGCGAGGACCGGCTGCACCTGTCGGCCGACGGCCACACCCGTGTGGCGCTGCGCGCCGCCCAGGTGCTCGGCCTGCCGGTGCCGGCCGACCCGGACCAGCCGTGGCCGCCGGAGGCGGAGCGGTCGGCCGCCGAGGCGCGGCGGAACAACATCCACTGGGCGCGGGAGCATCTGGTGCCGTGGATCGGGCGCCGGCTGCGTGGCGAGTCCTCCGGCGACCACGTCGAGCCCAAGCGGCCCGACCTGCTGCCGCTCTGAACCATTGACGAAGGCCCCGTCCGCCGACGGCGGAACGGGGCCTTCAGTGCGCCGGAGCGCTGGAGTACGGCAGGTCCGCCCAGACCACCCGGCCCCGCCCGCTGTCGTCCGGGCGCGAGCCCCAGCTGTCGGAGAGCGCGCCGACCAGGAACAGCCCCCGGCCGCACTCCTGGTCCGGACTGCCCGGCTGGATCTGCGGCGCCGAGCCCCCGGGGTCGCCCTCGTCCGTGATCTCTATGCGTATGTGCGCGCCGATGAGGGCGATTTCACAGCCGACCTTCTCGCTGCCGGTGTGCCGCACGGCATTGGTGAACAGCTCGGAGACCACCAACTCCACGTCGTCGCGGACTTGTTGAGCCGCGCCCCACTCGGCGAGCAGCGTCTGGACGCGTCTGCGCGCCTCGGGGACGGACGTGCGTCGCGCCGGCAAGTGGAACGCGTCCTGCGGGTGCTGGGCGACGAAGCCGCCGCAGCGCCCTAACGAGGGAGCGTTGTTGGAGGAAGCCACGCCGTAACTATGTGCGATGTCGGTCACCGATGGCAAGGATCACTCTGCAATTTGCAGAATCGTCAGTGCAGTCTGTTCGTCCTGATGACGGCATGACACACTGCTGAACACTGAAGTCAGTTGGAGGCGATCGGACGTGGCGGACCCACGGTCGGCAGGCGCACCGACCGTCCTGCGGGTGGTGCTCGGCAAGCGACTGCAGGACCTGCGCGAGAAGGCGGGACTCTCCTACGAGCAGGCCGCCACGGCGCTCGACGTGACCCACGCCACCGTCCGGCGGATGGAGAAGGCCGAGGTCGGGCTCAAACTCCCCTACGTCGAAAAGCTGTTGGCGACCTACGGCGTCACCGACGAGGAGGAGATCGAGGGCTTCCTGAGCCTGGCCCGCGAGGCCAACAAGCCAGGCTGGTGGCACCGCTTCCGGGACGTCCTCCCCGAGTGGTTCAGCGCCTTCGTCAGCCTGGAGGGCGAGGCCAACCTCATCCGCGCCTACCAACCGCACTACGTCCCCGGACTGCTGCAGACCGAGGACTACGCCACCGCCGTGCTCCGTGCCGGGATGCCGCACGCCTCCGGCGCGGAGATCGACCGCATCGTCGCCCTGCGCAGGGAACGGCAGTCCCTGCTGACCCGCGACAACGCGCCGATGCTCTGGGTGGTCATGGACGAGACCGTCCTGCGGCGTCCGATCGGCGGGCCCAAGGTGATGCGCGACCAGATCACCCGGCTCATGGAGGCCACCGCGCTGCCGAACGTCCGGCTGCAGGTGATGCCCTTCGCCGCCGGCCCGCACCCCGCCATGTACGGACCCTTCCACATCTTCCGTTTCCCGATCCCGGAACTCCCGGACATCGCCTACACGGAAAGCCTCGTCGGAGCCGTGTACTTCGACCAGCGCAACGACGTTTCGCAGTACCTGGAGGCCCTGGACCGGATGTGTGCGCAGGCCGCGCCGGCACACACCACCGAGGCCATTCTGGGTGGCTTTCGCAAGGAGATCTGAACCCCCCATGGATCGCATACGCATCTACAACGGCATGCCCGCCAAAGAACTGGGCACAGAGGGCTGGCACAAACCGTGGAGCGGCGGAAACGGTGGCGAGTGCGTCGAGGCCATGCGGCTGGGGGACGGCCGGATCGCCCTGCGCCAGTCCACCGACCCGGACGGCCCGGCGCTGATCTACACCCACCGCGAAATGGTCAGCTTCATCGAGGGCGCCAAGGCCGGCCACGCCGACTTCCTGCTCACCGCGGCACCGGCCGGCCGGTGCACCGAGCGGAGGTCGGCATGAGCGGGCAGCAACTCCCGCCGGGACGCCCGGACTTCGAGGCTGCGGACTTCGAGATTCCGGACTCCGGGCTCCCGGACTTCGGGCCGTACCCGCCCGGCCCCGAGCACACCGGCTTCACCGCCGAGGAGATCGACACCAGCCGGCCGCACCCGGCCCGGATGTACGACTACTACCTCGGCGGCTGGGACAACTACGAGGTCGACCGGGTGGCCGCCGAGCGCGTCATCGAGGTCCACCCCCAGGTACGGCTCAGCGCCCGCGCCAACCGCGCCTTCCTGCGGCGCGCGGTGCGCACCGTCGTCGACGCCGGCGTCCGCCAGCTCATCGACCTCGGCACCGGCATCCCGACCTCGCCCAACACCCACGAGGTGGCCCGCGAGGCCGCGCCCGACTGCCGGGTCGTCTACGTCGACAACGACCCGATCGTCGCCACCCACGCCGGGGCCCGGCTCACCAACGCGGCGCAGACCGGCTTCGTGCTCGGCGACGTCCGCGACCCCAAGGCGGTCCTGGACCATCCCGTGGTCCGGGAGCTGATCGACTTCGACGAACCCGTGGCGCTGCTGCTCGTCGCCGTCCTGCACTTCCTGCGGGACGCCGAGGACCCGGCCGGCGTGATCGCCACCCTCGCCGAGGCGCTTCCCGCCGGCAGCCACCTCGTCCTGACGCACGCCACCGACGAACCCTACGAGGGCTACCCGGGCGGCCGGACCGACGAGGTCGCCCGGGCGGGCGTGGAGGACGTCTACAAGAGCGCCACCGCCAGCCTCAACCTGCGCTCCAAGGCCGGCATCGAGCCGCTCTTCGGGCCGTTCACCCTCCTCGACCCGGGCGTGGTCCGCGTCCCGCTGTGGCGGCCGGACGGACCGGTACCCGACGCCGAGGAACTGAACAACACCGTCTTCTACGGCGGGGTCGGCCGCAAGGACTGACCGGCCGGCTCGGCCGCCGGCGCGGGCTCGGGGACGACACCGCGCAGGCCCTCCGGCCCGATGAGGGCGGTGTGGGTGCCCGGCGAGGTGCACGCGTACGCCCCCGCGACCGCGCCCAGGCGTGCGCAGTCCGCCAGTTGCCGGCCCGCCAGCAGGCCGTGCAGGAAGCCGCAGACGAAGGCGTCGCCGGCCCCGTTGCTGTCCACGACGGGGCCCGGCGGCACCGCGGCCGGCACCGGCCGCGGGCTCCGGTCGTCGGGCGTGAGCAGATACGCGCCGCCGGCGCCGGCCGTCGCCACGACCGCCCGGGCCCGCCCCTGCCGCAGGATCTCCCGCATCACCTGCCCGATCCGCTCGCCCGCCCCCGCCGTGCTCAGGAACACCAGGTCCGAGCGGAAGGCGAACTCCCGGTGATGGTCCGTCAGACCGTCCCAGTCGTGCAGATCGGTGGAGACCGGAAGGCCGAGCGCCTCGATGTCGTCGTAGAGGAAGCGGGCGAAGTGGGTGATCGACAGATGCACGTGCCGGGCCCGGCGCAGCACCGGCAGATAGTGCTCCGGCGGCATCCGCAGATCGAGCGGGTCACGCCCGTCGTAGAAGGACATCCGGCGGCCGTCGGGGGCGACGAGGTTGACCGCGCGCCGGGTGCCGTGCCGTGAGACCAGCGGGCGGAAGTCCACACCGGTGCCGGCCAGCCGCTCGCGGACCAGGGCCCCGGGCGGGTCGTCACCGATGAAGTCCACGAATCCGGTGGTCAGTCCGAGCGCCGCGCAGCCCAGCGCGACACCGGTTCCGGTGTGGCCGGCCCATTCCCTGATGGGCGCGACCGGATGGGAATCGGCCGGCGGCACGGGCAGCGCGCCGACCGGCACGATGGTGTCCACCCCCGACCCGCCCACCACGAGTACGTCATATGCGTCATACGGCTCGGATACCTGCTGGAATGTCACAAGCGTCCCTGCATCCCTTGCTGGTGAGACGAATCCCTTGCTGGTGAGACCGTTTGCGGACCAGGTGCGCCCGCTGCCGGGAGTCTAGACGCAGCCCCGCCCGAAATCGGGATGTCAGGGACAGCGGTGGCACGAGGGGGGAAACGACGCGCAAGACGCTCCGCAGGCGCACCGAAAACCGGCTGCACCGCCGGCTGCCCGCGCGCCACGCTGAGGCATGACGTGGACCACGACCCGGAACCCGGAGGCGTTCGAGACGGCCGCGGGGGAGTTCCTGCGCGGCCGGCCGGCCGGCCACACGGTGCTGCTCTCGGCGGCCTCCGCCCTGCGGACGATCGGCCCCGACGCGTACGGGGACGATGCCCCGGTGTACGGATGGTGGCGGCCGGACGGAGGGCGGGAGGCCGCGGCCGCGTTCCTGTGGACCCCGCCGCGGCCGGTCGTGCTCTCACCGATGCCGGACGACGCGGCGGCCGCGCTGGCCGACGTACTGGCGCGTGAGCGGCCCCGGCCGGCCGGGGTGAACGGCGCTCGGCCCGCAGCCGAGGCGTTCGCCGCCGCCTGGCAACAACGGCACGGCGGCACGGTCCGCACCGCCGCCCGGCACCGCCTCTACCGGCTCGCGGAACTGACGCCTCCGCGCCCCGCGCCGCCCGGCGCCGCCCGCCCCGCGACGCCCGCGGACCGGGGTCTGCTGCTCGACCGGTTCGCGGCCTTCGCCGCCGAGATCGGCGGTCCGCCGCCGCGCGACGCGCGTGCGCTCGACGAGCGGATCGCGGACGGCCGCTGTCTGCTGTGGGAGTACCGGGGCCGCCCGGTCTCGCTGGCCTGCTTCACGCGGACGCTGGCCGGGATGGCCCGGGTCGCCCCCGTGCACACCCCGCCCGAGCTGCGCGGACGCGGTTTCGGCGGGGCGGTCACCGCAGCGGTGTCGGCCGCCGCACGGTCCTTCGGGGCCCGGGAGGTGGTGTTGTTCGCCGATCTCGCCAACGCCACCAGTAATGCGCTCTACCGGAGACTCGGGTACCGGACGGTGGAGGATCATGCCGTACTGGTATTCGACGCCGGGGAGATGGTCGGTCACGGAATGTGAGGGGCGGTCGGGGCGTTGAGGTGGAGGTGCGAAGTGGGCGGGGCGCCGGCGGAACCCACCGGTCCCGTGGCCCGTTCACTTCGCGACCGCCCCGACCATGGAGGTGCCGTGCCCGGTTCCCGATCCCGCCGTACCCGACTGTCCGCGCTGCGTCCCGCGAGCTTCGGCGCCCGGCCCACGGGCGAGCGGCTGGCCCGGATACGCAGGTCGCCGCAGTTCGTGGACGGCCAGTTCCGCAACCCGGTGCAGACCCGGCAGCTGCTCGACGGCTCCGCGCTGCCGATGGCGCGCACTCAGCTGAACCGCGAGGGGCGGCTGCGCCGGGCCCCGGTCGGCCGGATCCCGGTGGTCCGCCCGACGGCGGATCTCGCCGTTCCGCCCGCGTCCGGGCTGCGGCTGACGTGGCTGGGGCATTCGACCGTACTGGCCGAGATCGACGGCCGGCGGGTGCTCTTCGACCCGGTGTGGGGGGAGCGCTGTTCGCCGTTCACCTGGGCGGGCCCGAAGCGGATGCACCCGATGCCGGTCGAGCTGGCCGAGCTGGACCCGGTCGACGCCGTGGTGATCTCCCACGACCACTACGACCACCTCGACATGCCCACGATCCAGGCGCTGATCCGCACCGGGGCGGTCTTCGTCGTCCCGCTGGGCGTCGGCGCCGACCTGGAATTCTGGGGCGTGCCCGCGGAGCGGATCACCGAGCTGGACTGGCACGAGGCCACCCGCGTCGGCGACCTCACCCTCACCGCCACCCCGGCCCAGCACTTCTGCGGCCGCGGACTGCGCGGTCCACAGCACACCCTCTGGGCCTCCTGGGTCGTCGCCGGCCCCGGCCACCGCATCTTCCACAGCGGCGACACCGGCTACTTCCCCGGCTTCGCGGAGATCGGCGCGGCGCACGGCCCGTTCGACGCGACGATGATCCAGATCGGCGCCTACAGCGAGTTCTGGCCCGACATTCACATGCGCCCCGACCAGGGGGTCCAATCCCACCTGGACCTCCAGGGCGGCGCTGTGGCCGGCGTCCTGCTGCCGATCCACTGGGGCACCTTCAACCTCGCCCCGCACCCGTGGGCCGAGCCGGCCGAATGGACGCTGAGCGCCGGCCGGAAGGCCGGGGTGACCACCGTCCACCCCAGGCCGGGCGAGCCGTTCGAGCCGGCCGAGCCGCCGGCCGGCTATCCCTGGTGGCGGGCGATCGCGGTGCCGCCGGTCCACGGCTGGCCGGCCTGGCCGCCGGTGGCGCCCCCGGCCGTGGAGGCCGATCTCGCGGCGGACCGCTGAGCGGGCGGTCTGCGGCACCGGGCGCCGGTCAGTCCGCGCGTCCGGTCGCCGCCACCGTCACCCCGAGGCCGATCATCGCGAAGCCGCCCGCGCCGCCGATCATCGACAGCCGGCGCTCGGACCGGGCGAACCAGGCGCGGGCCGCCGAGGCGGTGAGCCCCCACACCGTGTCCGTGATCAGGCCGATGCCGATCGGCACCAGGCCCAGCACGAGCATCTGGGCGGGCAGCCCGCCCGCCGCGTGGTCCACGAACTGGGGGAGTACGGCCGCGAAGAAGACGATTCCCTTGGGGTTGGTGCAGCCGACGAGCACGCCGTCGGCGACCGTCCGCAGATCGCCGCGGGCCCGCGGCCCGGCCGGCTGCACGGCGGTGAGCTTCATGTCCTTGCGGTGCCGGAACGCCTGCACGCCGAGGAGGACGAGGTAGGCCGCCCCGGCCAGCTTCACGGCCAGGAACACCGCGGCGGACCGCTCGACCAGCGCCCCGAGACCGAACGCCACGGCGGCCACCAGCAGGTACGAGCCGAGCACATTGCCCAGGACCGTGGCCAGCGCGGTACGGCGGCCGTGCGCCAGGGCCCGGCCGATCACGAAGAGCACGCTCGGCCCCGGAATCACGATCACCAACAGCGACATCACCGCGAACGCCAACAGCCGGTCGGCCGACACCATATTCCTCACCTCGGCGGCCATTGAACCAGCCGGGCCCGGCCCCGCACGAGGCCCGGAGCCCTCGAAGGTCCCGCGCTACTCGGCCGCTTCCTTCGGCGGGCTCATCCAGATCGCGGTGTCGCAGACGTTGAGAAGAGCGCGCCGGCCGGACTCGTCCCGGGCGGGTATGGACCACTGCTCGCGGTCGTGCGGTGCGGCCACCGTCGCCTCCACATTGCTGACCATGCACTCGCCGGTCGGGTTGCCGGGCTCGGAATCCTTGTAGCGCAGGCCCGTCGTCACCGTGCCGCCGGCCCGCAGGTCGATGGGCGGCGGGACCGAACCGCGCCCCTTGCCGTCGGCCAGCGGCCCCTTGCCGACGTGCACCTCGAAGAACGGATAGCCGCCGAAGACGCACGGCCGGGACGTTTTGTTGACGATCGTCAGACGGGCGTCCCGGTGCTTGCTGTGCGCCGGCTTCTTGAGCACGGTGAGCTTCCACCGCAGGCCCTTGGTGGTGCAGTTGGCGTGCAACGCCGCCATCCGCTGTGAACCGCAGCCGGTCAGGCCGAGACCGGCGGAGACGGTCAGTACGAGCGCGGCCGATGTCGCCGCGAGAAGTGAACGCCGCCGCACGGCTCCCCCATTCCTCACGAATTCGTTCCCTGCCGTGTAAGGAGGCGTTTGACGCGCGGTCGGTTGCCCGGAACCGCGGTGCTCGTGAGGAAGATCTCTCCGGCGGCGGCGTACTCCGTCCCGTCAGGGCGGCTTTCTCAGCGGGTCTTGAACGACTTGCGGAGGGCGGCCCGGTCCTCCCAGGAATCCGCCGCCGGCCCCTTGGTCATGTCGGTGAAGAAGCTGTCGTGCCGGAGGAAGAAGTCGGCGCGTTCCTGGTCGGTCATGCCCGCCACCTCGGCGAGGCCCTCGAAATACCCCTCGCGTGCCGCGCCGGGAGCGAACAGCATCAGGAATTCGGCCGGTTCACCGGAGATGTTCCCGAACGAGTGCACCCCGCCCGGAGGAATGTACAGGTAATCGCCCCGCGACGCGTCGAACCAGCGCTCGCCGTCGAAGACGTGTATCTCCCCCGACAGCACGTAGAACGACTCGGACATCGTTTTGTGGAAGTGCGGACCGGTGCCGCCCACCGCCGGCCCCATGCGGTTCTGGTACAGCCCGAAGAGCCCGTCCGTCGTCAGCCGGGTCGACAGGTAGTGGTAGGCGTTGCCGCCGGGCGCGGTGTAGTCCGGCGGAGTGCCGGCCGGCCGGAAGGTCGCGCTGATCTCACCCTCGTCGTGCGGGTAGCGGATCTCGGGGTAGTCGGGTGACAAGTTGCACCAGCCGGTGTTCCGGCGCGCCGCCGGACCGCTCAAGCCGTGGGAGGTGTGTGTCCGGGAATACCGTGTCCGCCATGGTGCGTGCCGGTGGGCCTCAGGCCGCTCGACCGGATCGGCCCGCGGGTCCGGGCCGGTCGCTGGCCCCGCTTCTCGCGGTCTGTGCGGGCTACTTCATGGTCATCCTGGACGTGACCGTGATCAACGTCGCCGTCCCGGTGGTGGGGCGGGAGCTGTCCGCCTCGCTCACCGGCATCCAGTGGATCACGGACGGCTACACCCTGGTCTTCGCCGGTCTGCTGCTCACCGGCGGCGCGCTGGGGGACCGGCTGGGCAACCGCCGGATCTTCTGCACCGGGGTGGTGGTGTTCACCGTCGCCTCGGCCGGCTGCGGGCTGGCCCGCAGCGCCGGGTTCCTGGTCGCCGCCCGGCTGTGTGAAGGACTCGGCGCGGCGCTGATCGTGCCCGGCTCCCTCGCGCTCCTCCAACAGGCCTATCCCTCACCTGCCGCCCGCTCCCGGGCCTTCGGCCTCTGGGGTTCCATGGCCGGCATCGCCGCCTCCGCCGGCCCGCTCCTCGGCGGTCTGCTGGTGACCACCGTGGGCTGGCGCTGGGTGTTCTTCATCAACCTGCCCGTCGGATGCGTCTGCCTGGTTCTGACACTGCGTCATGTGGCGGTGTCGGCGCGGAGTGCGGACCGTCCCCTCGACTGGCCGGCGCAGTGCGCGCTGATCGCGACGGTGGCCCTGCTGACCGCCGTCCTCAACGAGGCGGGACGACGCGGCTGGACGGACCCCCTGATCCTCACCGGGGCCGGCCTGTGCCTGCTGGCAGCCGCCGGATTCGTGCTGCGCGAACGCCTCGCCCGCACCCCCGTGCTGCCCCTGCGACTGCTGCGCTCCCGCCCGATGAGCGGGGCGGCGGCCATCGGCCTGCTGTTCAACTTCGCCTTCTACGGCATGATCTTCACCGCCAGCCTCTCCTTCCAGCACCACCGCGGTCTGACCGCACTGCGCACCGGGCTCGCCCTCTTCCCGGCCGTGGCCATGACGATGTTCGCCTCCGTCCTGTCCGGGCGACTGGCACGCCGCACCGGACACCGGCCGCTCGTGGTGACCGGCATGCTCCTGGGATCGGCGGGACTGGCCGGCTGGGCCGCCGCGGGACCGGACCCGGACTACGCCTTGCTGGTGGCGCCGATGATGGCGGCGGGCTTCGGCACGTCCTTCGCCCTCACCGGATCAACGGCCACCGTGATGTCGGCCGCCCCCGACACCTACGCCGGTACCGCCTCCGCCCTGTTCAACACCACCCGCCAGGTCGGCAGCGCCGCGGGCGTCGCGCTGGGCGGCTCCCTGCTGGCCGGCACCGCCGGCTTCACCACCGGCCTGCGGATCAGCATGGCCATCGGCGCAGCGGCGTACCTGACGGCCGCCAGCCTCGCTCTCTTCTGCATCCCCCGGCCGACACCGTCCCGGGCTCCCGGCGGCGCAGGGCCGGGTGCTCGCGGCGGGGCTCACGCGTAGCGCCGCCTCGCCGCGGTGAGGGTGACGGCGTAGAGGCTGAGGACCGCGGCGAGGAGTGCGTAGTACAGCGGTGGCGGGGCGGACATGTCCAGGGTGGCGGCCAGGGGGGACAGGGGGAGCAGGAGGCCGACGACGGCGAGGGCGGTGACGGCGAGGTGGACCGGGCCGATCGCGCGGTGTCCGGGGGCGGGCCGGCCGGTGCGCAGCAGCAGCATCATCATGGCCTGGGTCAGCAGGTTCTCGGTGAACCAGCCGGCGTGGAACACCGCCGGGCCGCCGGCGCCGCCCGTGAGGTGCACGGCGAGCGCCAGCACCCCGAAGGTGGCCAGGTCCGCGGCGGCGTTGAGGAGGCCGAAGGCCGTGATGTGGCGGAGCACGGCCCGCGGCCGCAGCACGGCCGGGCTGCGGACCGCGGCGGGCGCGGGCCGGTCGTAGGCGTAGGCGAGCTGGGCCGCGTCGAAGCAGAGGTTCTGCACCAGGACCTGGGCGGGCAGCATCGGCAGGAACGGCAGCAGCAGGCCGGCGGCGAGCATCGCGAGGACGTTGCCCAGATTGGAGGAGAGCGTGATCCGCAGATAGGCGGCGATGGTGCCGCTGCTGTGGCGGCCGGCGGTGAGCGCACGGTCGAGGGCGGTCAGGTCCTTGTCGGCCAGGACGACGTCGGCGCCCTCGCGGGCCACGGCCACCGCTCCCCGGGGACAGATGCCCACGTCGGCGGTGAGCAGCGCCGGCAGGTCGTTCACGCCGTCACCGAGGAAACCGGTGGTCCGGCCGCTCTCGCGCAGCGCGGCCACGATCCGGGCCTTGTCCTGGGCGGTGCAGCGCGCCACGACGGTGGCCCGCTCGACGGCCGCGGCGAGCGCCGGCCCGCCGACCGGCCCGAGCTGATCGGCCGTCAGCACCTCGCCCGGCTCCAGACCGAGATCGCGGCAGGCCCGGGCGGCCGTGCCCGGGTGGTCGCCGGTGAGCACCTTCACCGCCACCCCGCGCCGGGCGAGGCCGGCGAGCGCGGCCCCGGCGGTGGGGGCGAGTGCGTCGCGGAGGGCGACCCAGCCGAGGAAGGTGAGCCCCCGCACGTCCCGTTCGCCGTACGGGCCGGAACGGGCGGGGCGTTCGGCGTGCGCGACGGCGAGCAGCCGCAAGCCCCCGGCCGCCTCGGTGGCCGCGAGGTCGAGCAGCCGCCGGCGTCCCCCCTCGGTCAGTTCGGCCTCCGTACCGTCCAGCCGGACGCGTGCGCAGCGGCCCAGGACGTCCTCGACGGCGCCCTTGACGACGAGGGTGTGCCGGCCGTACGTCCCCGGGCGGCGGACGACGGCGGTGGCGATCCGGTGGGCCGGGTCGAACGGCAGCGCCGCGATCCCGTCGTAGCCGAGCGGATCCGCGCCGTACGCCGCCGAGGCGTCGAGGACCGCCTCGTCGAGGGAGTCCGGGGCGGGCAGTTCGGCCAGTTCCAGGGTCCAGAAGCTGCCCACCGACGCCCAGTTGAGCACGTCCGGATCGTCGGCTCCCCGGGCGTTCACGGACCGCGTCACGACCGGCCGGTCCTGGGTCAGGGTGCCGGTCTTGTCCAGGCACAGCAGGTCGATCGCCCCCAGGTCGTGCAGGGCCGGGAGCCGTTTGACGATCACGCCGCCGGTGCGGGCGAGCGCCGAGGCACCGCGCGCCAGCGTCGCCGTCACGATCACCGGCAGCATCTCCGGGGTGAGGCCCACCGCCACCGCGATCGCGAACGGCAGCGTTTCCAGCCCCCGTCCGCGCAGCGCGGCGTTCGCCATCAGCACCAGCGGCGGGGTCAGCAGCATGAAGCGGATCAGCGTCCAGGCGATGCCGTGCACCGAACGGTCGAAGGCGCTCTCCGACCGCCGCCGGGCCGGGCCGCGGTGCGCCGCGGCGAACCGGGTGTCCGCGCCGGTGGCGACGACCAGGGCCGTTGCGCTCCCGGAGGCCACGCTGCTGCCCTGGAAGCAGAGGTGGGGCGGCTCGGGATCCTCGTCGTCCGCATCGGGCGGCGCGTCGAGGGCGTACTTCGGCACCGGCGCGGACTCGCCGGTCAGCGCGGCCTGGTGCACGGTCAGCCCGCTGGCGCGCAGCAGCCGGACATCCGCCGGCACCAGGTCGCCGGGCCCGAGCCGGACCACGTCCCCGACGACGAGCTGGTCGACGGGGAGTTCGCGGACCACCGGCGCCGCGCCGGCGTCCGCGCGGCGCTGTACGGACGCGGTGGTGGCGACCAGTTCGCGCAGCCCGGCCATCGCCCGGCCGGCCTGGTGCTCGCCGCCCGACCGCAGCAGACAGCTCACCACGACCAGCACCATGATCACGCAGGCGGTGCCCCACGAGGCGACGGCCGCCGACACCAGCCCGAGACAGAGCAGCACCGCGGTGAACGGATCGCGCAGACTGCCGAGGAAGCGCCGCGGCCAGGAGACCGGCCGCCGGCCGGGGGCGACGTTCTCGCCGTCCCGGACCAGGCGTTCCTCGGCCTGCTCCGCGGTCAGTCCGCGCGGCCCGGCCGCCAGCCGGCGCAGCAGCTCCAGCGTCGTCAGCCGGGCCGGATCCGCGCTGCCGTGGCCGGAACCCGGAGCGTCGTTGGCGGGTGTGCCGGCCGCCCGCACGGGAGGGGGGCCGCCGCCCGGTGTCGCGGTGGTCTCGGGCACGTGGCCTCAGGCACCGAAGGACCGCAGGTCCGCCGCGGCGCCCGCGGACCGTCCGCCACGTCGCGCGTCCAGCCGGTCGAACAACAGGCGCACCACCGCCACGACATCGGGGTCGTCGACGAAGTACACGACCCGGCGGCCCTCCCGGCGCGAGCGCACCAGACCGGCGAGCTTCAGCTTCGTCAGATGCTGGCTGACCGCCGGCAGCGCCCCGCCGATCCGCTCCGCGAGCCCGCTCACATCGCGTTCGCCCTGCGTCAGCGCCCACACGATGTGCAGCCGCGGGGGAGCGGCCAGCAGTCCGAACACCGCGGCCGCCTCGCCCAGCACCTCGGCGGACGGGTCGTCCACCGCGCCGCCGTCACCCTTGCCGCGTCCGACCACTGCCGTCTCCGTCCCCCTGGTGGGACGCCGTTCCCGTCCCGACCGGGTCAGTGTAGGTGCCGCCGGTCAGGGGGCCGCGGCGACCTGGTACGCCCACCCGCGGTCCCGCTCACGGCCGGGGTGCCGGGCCGCGGGCCGACAGACGGTGGCCGACGATGCCTGCCACCAGCAACCCCGCGACCATGGTGACCAGGGACAGCGCGGCACCCGACGACCAGTCGACCTCGGAGGCGCGCACCCCGAGGACGACGGCTACGGCGAGCGCGATACCGGGGAGGGCGAGCAGCGCCGGGCGGGTCCGCGTCAGGTCGTCCTCGGCCAGTGCCCCGAGGACGCCGACGCCGAGGGCGGCCCCCCAGACACCGAGCGCCTGGGCGTCGGGCCGGTTCACCGCCCACGGCACGAAGTCCGCCCAGAACCGCGGCTCGACCAGCAGGCCCGTACCGATGCCGAACCACGCCGAGCCGAGCACCGCCAGGAACGGCTTCGACCACCCCGGCAGCGGGGCGAGGCGGGCCGCCGGCGGCCGGGCGGGCTTCAGGTACTGCCGGACGAGAGCGGCGAGCGCACACACGGCGAGCACCCCGAGCACCGCGACCCAGCCGAGGCTGAACAGCACCAGGACCACCGGACCGCCCGCGGCCGCCTGCAGCCCGCCCGCATGGAGCAGGCTCACGGCGAACAGACCGACGAGCACCACGGCGAGCGGCAGGACCAGCGTGCGGACCTCCTCCCAGACCCGTGCCCGGCCGACGCCGAACAGCCCCGGCGCCACACCGGCCATCGCCGCGCCGACCAGCGCGGGGCTCAGCGGCCGGCCGACTTCCAGGCGCTGAACACCTGCCCGGCGAGACCGGCCACCGCGAGCAGCGCCCCGACCAGGAGGCTGATCACGCCGACGGTGTACGCGAGCATCGTCACACCCACGGTCAGCGCACGGCCCTCGCCCGCCACGACTGACGGCCCGTCACCGGACCGCACCGCCTCCGCGGCCCGGATGGCTTCGGCGGTGCCGGACGCGTCCGGTCCCTCAGGCATCTGCGCTCCGTCTCCTTCTCCGGACCGTCCCTCAACTGCCTTGATTCGCTTACGTGTTGATCACGGGAGTGACGGGGCCCGGTGCGGGGAGAGGGGGCGCGGCCGGGCCCTCCCGCCTGACCAGCTCCCGCGCGAACATGATCCGCAGACTGACCGCCGTGGTCGCCGCGAACGCCAGCATGCCGCAGCCGATGGCCACCCCCGCGGACAGCGCCGTGCCCCGGTCCAGCCCCAGGTACCGCTCGAACAGCAGCGCCGCGCCCACCGAGAGCACCGGCGCCAGGCACAGGGCGGCCAGATGCAGACGCCACTCCTCGCGCGCCCAGCTCCGGCCGTCCCGCCCCGCACGCCGCTGGCGGACGAGCAGCACGGCGTAGGTCACGGTGTACGGGACCAGATAGGCAACCAGCAGGCGCAAGCCTTCGGCGCCCCGGCCCAGGTGCGACCGGACGATCCAGGCCAGCGCGGCCGCGCCGGCAAGATGCACCGCGGCGAGCACCGGCGTCGGCACCCACGTCCCCCGCACCCCGGAAACCGTCCCCCGCCGGTCCATCGCCCGCGAAGCGAGCAGTGCGCCGAACGCCACCACCGACCCGAGGTGCATCACCGCGACCCGGTTGATGTCCGCCATCGACAGCCCGGGCAGCAGCCACGGCAGCGCACCCCATTCGAGGCGCAGCAGCGGCGCGGTCATCAGGAAGCCGTAGCACAGCAGCAGCCACCGCTGGTGCAGGTCGGGGAAGCGCCCGACGGCGGCGAAGATGCCGAACGTCACGCTGAGCACCGTGCCCACCAGGATGGTGGTGAGCACGATCCAGAACGCCGGCCCGCTGAACGCGTCCCGGGGCGCGGTGCGCACCAGATAGGCCGCGGCGCCCGCCATCGACGCGTACACGGTCACCGCGAACACCACGCCCACCGCCCGGTGCAGCCGGATCCGCCGCCGCACCGCCGAGAGCAGCTGGACCGGGCCGAGCAGCATCAGCACACCGCCCAGCACCGAGTGGACGATCAGCGCCACCAGACTGCGCCCGTACGGGCTGAGCCGGTCCGCGACGGCCTCGGCGACATAGCGCGGTGACACCGCCCGCGCCAGCACCCATTCGCCGAACGCCGGTGCCCCGCGCTGCGCGTACGGCCACAGTTCGGTCATCGCGACCGGCGCATAGCTCACGCAGACGGCCACGACGGCGATGGTGGCCACGCGGCGCCAGGCGACCCTCCTCGGACGGTTCACGGCGACTCCCTCGCTCCGGCCTGCCGCCACCCCGCCACCCCGCGGCCCGCGGCGCCAATAGTCCTGTCTGGACTATCGAGAAGGTAAGGGCGATCCGTCGCCGTGGTCAACGGTCGCGCGGCGGCCTCACTCCCCGCGCTGCTCCACCCACTGCCAGAAATCCACCATCATCCGCTCATACCGGATACCGAACTCCAGCGCCTCACGCTGCCCGCGGGTCAGCAACTCGCCCACACTCTCCGCGAGTTCCTCGTAATCCGCGAGGGTGCGGTGGTGCTCGGTGAGCTGCACCGGCGCGAGCACCTCCGGCCGCGCCCCGAACCACAGCTTCAGAATGCCGCGTTCCCGCGCCTCGACGGGCACGAAGGCCGGGTCGGCCAGCCAGTCCGCCAGCGCCTTCCGGCCCGCCTCGGTCAGCCGCATCAGCCGCCGGTTCCGCCCGCCCGACTGCCGCACCTCCGACAGCAGCCCCGCCGCCACCAGCCGGTCGCACTGCGCGTACACCTGCGCATGCGGCATCGACCAGAACGGCGCCACCGTGCGCGCGGCCTCGACCTTCACGTCGTACGGACTGGCCTCACCCAGCTTGTCGATGATGCCGAGCACGAGGAACGAAGGCGTGGTCAACCGGGCGACATCCATGCCGCGACCGTACCGGGTCCGAGCGGGCGGGCGAGGGCCGGTCACCGTGGCCGCCCTGCCGGCGGAAGCTGGCACACTCGTCCTCCATGAAGACGGGAACCGGCACCCTGGACGACGTGGACCACGGGCTGGTGCATGCGCTGCAGATCGACGGACGGGCGCCGTTCCGGCTCATCGGGGAGGCGCTCGGGGTGTCCGAGAGCACCGTCGCCCGCCGCTACCGCCGGCTGCGCTCCGCCGGGCCGCCACGGGATGGTCCGAGTCGACCGCGCGCCGGCGGGTGGCCGCGCTGCGCCGGGCCGGCGTGCTCACCTTCCTCGTCGACATCCCGCCCGCCGCCCTCGGCTTCCGCGCCGAGGCGCGCCTGTGGATGTCCGTACGGCCGTCCCGGCTCACCGCGGTGGCCACGGCGATGGCCGAGCACCCCGAGGTGCCCCTGGTGGCGCTGACCACCGGGCCGACGAATCTGCTCGCGGCCGTGAACTGCCGGGACTCCGTGGACCTCGCGCGGTATCTGACCGGGCGGATCGCCGCACTGGACGCGATCCGCTCGATCGAGACGGCGCCGGTCATCCGCACCGTGAAGCGGGCCGGCACCCTGCTTCCCCGTCCCGCCCGCTGACATACGCAGCGGGCGGGGTGGGTGGTGTTCCTTCCGGGAGGCACGGAGGCCTTCAGGAGACCAGCAGACTTTCAGAAGACCTGCAGACTTTCGGGAGCCTGCAGACTTTCAGGAGACCTGCAGGGCCGTGTCGTCGAGCACGAAGCTGGTCTGCAGGCTGGTGTCCTCGGTGGCGGTGAAGGTGAGCGTGATCCGCTGCCCGACGTAGGGGCTGAGGTCCAGCGTGTGCTGGGCGTAGCCGGGCGCCGCGTCGGTGTTGGACGAGCTCGTCAGGACCTTGTCACCGACCTTGACCCGGAAGGTGTCGTAGGCGGTGTTGCCGGACTCCGCAGTGTCGATGTGCAGCCAGTACGTCAGCGTCGCCCGGCTGCATCCGGCGGGCACGGTCAGCGACTGGCTGAGGGTGTCGGTCGCGGTGTAGCCGTAGCCACCGAGCCAGGCGAACCGGCTGCCGCCGTGGGCGGACTGCCCGGTGTGGGCGCCGATCGTGCCGGTGTCACCGGTCCAGGGCGAAGTCCCGTTCTCGAAGCCGCCGTTGGCGGGCAACTGCCCGGCGGTGCACCCTCCGGCGCCCTTGACCGTCAGCGAGAAGGACGTGGTGTGCGTGACCGATCCGGACCCGGACCCGGAGCCGGTGCCGGTGACCGTGACGGGATAGGTGCCGGGGGCGGTGGACGCCGTGGCGGCCACGGTCATCGTGGAGCTCGCACCGCTGGTCACCGAGCCGGGGTGGAACGAGACCGTCACGCCCGCCGGAGCGCCGGACGCCGAGAGCGCCACCGTCTGGGCTGAGCCGCTGGTGGTCTGTGTGGCGATCGTCGCGGTGAGGGACTCGCCCGGGGCGACGCTGCCGGCGGCGGGGGTGGCGGTCAGCGAGAAGTCGTTCGCGGGGGTGGAGCGGGCGACGGCGAGCTTCCACAGCGTGGACGCGATGCCGTCGACACTGCGGTCGAGTCCGGTGGCGTTGATGTTGGCGGTGGTGTCACATGACTGGTGGTAGCAGGAGTCATAGGCGCGGTTGGCCGTGCCGCCCCACTTCGCCGCCTGCGCCGAGGTCTTCCGGGCGCCGGCGCCCATCGCGTACCCGGAGGTCGGGATGCCGGCCTGCTCGAAGGAGTAGTCGTCGGACCGGCCGGCGCCTTCGGTGTTCTCCTCGGGCTGGAGACCGAGCGAGTCCCAGTACGCCTTCATCGGCTGGGCGGCGGTGGAGGTGAGGTGGTTGATGAAGTAGCCGCCGTTGGGCGAGGCGATCATGTCGAAGTTGTAGTACGCCTTGATCCGGGACCGCTCGGCGGAGGAGAGCGAACCGACGTAGAAGTCCGAGCCGTTGAGGCCCTGCTCCTCGTCCGTCCACCAGGCGAACCGGGCCCGGGCCGCCATCGCGGGGTGGCGCTCCGCGAGGGTGAGGGCGGTCTCCAGGAGGGCCGCCGAACCGGAGCCGTTGTCGTTGATGCCGGGCCCGGCCCCGACGCTGTCGAGGTGCGAGCCGAACATGTACACCGACGAGGTGTCCCCCTGGGGCCACTCGGCGATCAGGTTGGGGCCGGCCCCACTGGCGCAGCCGGAGGTGCAGGGCTGCTCGGTGACGGTGTAACCGGCCGCCTGCAGACGTCCCTTGACGTAGGCGACGGAGTCCCGGTAGCCCTGACCGCTGGATTTACGGGTGCCGCCGTTGCGGTTCGCGATGGCATTGAGCTCGCTCAGGTGCGCCTGGACCTTGGCGACGTCGATATCGGGCGCGTCGTCGGCGGCGAGAGCCCCACGGACGGGCACGGGTATGGAGGCGGCGAGGACGGGGGAGGCGGGGGCGGGTGCAGTGGGCGTGACGGATGCGATGGGTGCGGCGGAGACGGGCGCTGCGGTGAGCAGCGCGGCTGCGAGGGTGACGGCGACGGAGGCGCCGGTCACCGCGAATCTTCGTAACACCAGGGCTCCTTGAGGGGGTGGGTGAGGGGTTGGCCGGAGGCATGGGGGGTGCGCCGTGCCCGTTCGGGCGGCGGATTGCCCAGTGGGGGATGGGCATGTCCATGCCCTGCATGGCGGCCGTACCATCACACCGCCGACGCCCTGACGTCAACGGATGTCCCGCGGCGGAGCAGTGTTTGTCGGAAAACAGCAGACGATGCCCGATATCCGGGCACTTTTCGGGGGCGATGGGGCGGCAGAGGGAGCGCAGGAGCTCCGGAGGGCCGAAACGCCGAAACGCAGAAACGCCGGAGGGGCGGCCGCTGCCGCCCCTCCGGGAATGTGCGTTGCGTGCCGCGTCAGCCGACGGGTCCCGAGCCGCCCGGCCGGATACGGCCGCGCCAGGCACCGGTCTCCCGCTCACGCTGCTCGATGTACTTCTTGAAGCGCTGCAGATCGCCCTTGGTGCGATGGTCGATCAGCCCGACCATGTCCGCGGTCTTCTCCGCAGCCCCGGTCGGCTCGACCTCCATCACGAGCTGCACCCGGGTGTGGCTGTCGTCCAGGCGCTGGAAACTGACCACACCCCGCTGCCGGGTGTCGCCGCCGGTGGTCCGCCAGGCGATCCGCTCGTCCGGGAGCTGGTCGATGATCTCGGTGTCGAATTCCCGCCGGATGCCACCGATCTTGGTGGTCCAGTGGTTGTGGCGGTCGTCGAGTTGCCTGATCTCCTCGACGCCCTCCATGAATTGCGGGAACTCCTCGAACTGCGTCCACTGGTTGTAGACGGTGCGGACCGGGACCTCGACGTCTACCGTCTCCTTCACCGTGCTCATGTCCACTCCTCCTCAGTGGTGGCGAAATTCCGGTTCGGCGACCCGGCGTGCGCAGTCCGCACCGGGCCGGCGCTCCACCGGGTACCCGCCTCCACCGCCCCTATCCATGGCGGTGGAGGATTTCGAGGGCATGGAGGGTTCCCGGTGGCTCCGGGGATTGGGAGGGGCGGAGGAGGGAACTGCCGCCCGGCATTCGGAGGGGCCGGGAGGAGGGGACCGCCGCCCGGCGTCAGCGGTCGGTGAGCATGCCGGTGCGCAGCCGGGAAAGAATGCGGGACAGCAGCCGCGAGACATGCATCTGGGAGACGCCGAGTTCCGCGCCGATCTCCGACTGGGTCAATTCCTGTCCGAACCGGAGCTCGATAAGACGGCGTTCGCGGTCGTCGAGCGTCTGCAGCAGAGGTGCCAGGGTGTGGAGGTCCTCAACCGTCTCCATGCCCGGGTCCTCCTCCCCGAGGACATCGGCCAGCGGGCGGCGCTGATCGGCGGGATCGGGGTCGGTGGGGGTGTCGAGCGAGCCCGCGGTGTAGCCATTGGCGGCCACCAGCCCCTCGATGACCTCCTCCTCCGACAGGCCCAGATGTCCGGAGAGTTCGCGAACGGTGGGTTCCCGGTCGAGCTCGTTGTGCAACTGCTCCTTCGCCTTGGCCAGTTCGCTGCGGAGTTCCTGGAGACGGCGGGGGACATGCACGGCCCACCCGGTGTCGCGGAAGAAACGCTTGATCTCCCCGAGGATGTAGGGGACGGCGAAGGTGGAGAATTCGACCCCACGGGCGAGATCGAAACGGTCGATCGCCTTGATCAGCCCGATGGTGCCGACCTGGATGATGTCTTCCATGTCGTCACCACGGCTGCGGTAACGGCGGGCCACATAGCGCACCATCGACATGTTCATCTCGATGAGCGTGTTGCGGACGTATTGGTACTCGTGCGTGCCTTCTTCGTATTCCTGGAGTCGCGCGAAGAACAGCTTGGAGAATTCGCGCGCGTCACTGGGGGCCACCGCACTCGGGCACGGCACCTCCGGCAGATCCGCGGTCAGTTCGGTGTGCTGCTCGGTTGCGGTGTCATTCACGACGGTGGTCATCACGCCCTCCTGCGCGCCCGACACGCTCGGGCGCCGCAGCGGCCGCCTACCCGCCCCAACAAAAGTCATGCGTCCTTTCCGATCTGGCGTCACGTCATGCGTCAACGACGGGGAGCCCCGGACCGGCCAAGACACCACCGGTGGGGACACCGGGCGGCCTGAAGTTGACGGTGCGGGGCCCGGGCCGGGTGCCAAGCTGATGGGGCGGGGCCCGGGGCGCGGGCATCTCCGGCCATGCGCGGGAATACCGTCCCCCGCCCCCGCGTTGTGGCCTGCAAGGGGCGCGTCCGACCCCTACGGGATCTGTTCGACCACCCCCTACGGGTCTCCCCCACCCCCCACGGGTCTCCCTCACCCCTACGCGTCCCCACGCTCTGCGGGCTTCTCCCGCCGGAGCCGCCACACCGGCCCACCGCGTTCAGCCCACGGGCTCCAGGCACGCCGAGGCTCAAACTGTCCGGGCGTTCAAGCTGCCCGGATGGTCAAGCCGCCTGGGTGAGTTCGGCGCGGCCGAAGAGGAGTGCGTATCCGGAGGGGAGCCGGGCGAGTACGCGGGTGAGGAGTTCCGGGCCGGCGAGCTGGGCGACGGTGTTGAGGACCGCGCCGGTGTCCCAGCGGGTGGTGGCCGCGGTGCCGCCGGTGCGGGCGGCGAGGTCCTTCACGAAGCCCCAGCCGGTGAGGCGTTCGCCGTCGGTGCAGGGAATCTCGGCGGTGAACGCCAGGGCCGCCTCGACAGGCAATCGGGCCGCGAGCTCGACGCGTTCGTCACCGGTGAGCTGCCGCCCGAGTGCCGCCAGCACGGCGCGTACGACTTCCTCGGCTCGCTCCCGGGTGGGGTACGCCCCTTCGTACCGGACCCGTTCCAGCATCTGGTCGAACGTCATGCCCGGTGCGGGCCGACCCGTTTCAGGCTGGGTGTACATCGGTTACGCGGTCGCCTTTCTCGTCTTCTTCTCGTCAATTGGTCAACGGGAAATGCATGGTCGGTCACATGACCGGCCGCCGGGGCCGGCCACGGACGCGGTGGGGGCAGGGCCGATCGAATCGACCCAATCGACCGAATCGGCCGAACCGATCGCGGCGTGCGCCCTGCGGGGCGCCGGGGACCTCGCCCAGTTGCTCAGTCGGTGGGCGGTTGCTGTCCCGCGCTCCCGCCAATGGTGATCCTGCGGGGCTCGGTGCGTTCGGCGACCGGGATGCGCAGGGTCAGCACGCCGGCGTCGTAGGCGGCCGTGATGTGCTCGGTGTCGAGGGTGTCGCCCAGGACGATCTGCCGGGAGAAAACGCCCAGCGGGCGTTCGCTCAGGTGCATCCGCACGTCGTCCGTCTCTGCGGTCGGTCGGCGTTCGGCCTTGACGGTCAGCACGTTCCGCCGGACGTCGATGTCGATCGCGTCGGGGGAGACGCCCGGCAGATCGAGCGCGATCACGAGCTCCCCGCCCGCGCGGTAGGCGTCCATCGGTATCGGGGAAGGCCTCGACCAGGTGCCGGAAACGCCCAGGAGCGCCTGGGTGGACCGGTCGAGCGGGTGGCACGGGTCGGTGCGCATCAACATCGTGAAACACCTCCAGTGGCTTCGGGCGGCAGTGCCTGCCAATGCGCTCACCTACTCCTCAGTTGTAGCATGTCGTCGACTCGTTGACAACTATCATGTCGTCCAAAGGGTGACAGGCCGCGGGGCTCTCGATTCACTTGCCGTCCCCGCCCTCCGCCGTCACCCGCGAGGGTGAGAAGCCGATTCGTCGGCCTCCCGGCAACTGCCGTCCCGCGCAACGGGGCAGGCTGAGGGGCGGAGGCTTCGGGTGGCGACACGCCGGGTCGGCCACCGGCGCGCGGAAGGTCGGTGCGCGCCGGCCGTGAGCCTCGGTGGGGGCGCCTGAGAGGGGTCAACTCCCGGTTTCTGGACGGCAGTTCGGATTGGCTCGTACTGGCGTGCGGGCGACCTCCACTCAAGGAGGTGGCGTGGGGTAGCGAAACCTCGAAGTAGGTCCGAACCCCACCCCCGCAACAACTAGCGTGCGTGCTCCGCGAACTGCCAACGGCCGATCCGGAGGGCGCCGTGCCTACTGCATTCCCCCAGGGGACCCAGACGTCCCAGGAGGCTCCAAGATCCCCAGGGACCCAGGGCTCCTCAGGGCCCGCCCCCGTACCCGTGGCCGCTCCGGCACCCGTCGCCGCCCGGCGCCGCGAGCGCGAGGGCGGACGGCACGGCCGGGCCTCCTTCCCGGAGTCGGCCGCCGACTCGGCGATACGGTCCCGCCTGGTCCGGCTCGCCGCCGTACCGTGCCTCCTCGTCGCCGTCATCTGCACCGCCGTCGCCGCCTTCGTCGTCCAGGCGGGCGGAGCGCGGCTCACCGGACGCGAATGGGTGGTCCTCTCCGGCGGCCTCGTCGTGGTCTGCGTCATCGTGCTCACCGCGGGCGCCGCCGCCAACTCCGAGGCCCGCGCCGCCGTTGCGCGCTACGCCCGGCTGCGCCAGGTCTGCGCCCGCAGCCAGTCCGACCTCTACGACCTGCTGGACCGGGTCCGCCAGGGCGAATGGCTCCCGCGCCGGGAACCCGAGAACGGCCCCGAGCCCACCGGCGACACCCTCGACCTGCTCGCCCACGAAGTCGCCGCCGCCGGCCGGGCCGCCGAGTCCGCCGTCATCGACGCGGTCGCCATCGCCCGCAGCAACGCCAGCGGCAGCGAGCAGAAGGTCGAGGTCTTCGTCAACCTCGCCCGCCGGCTGCAGTCCCTCGTACACCGCGAGATCGAGTTGCTCGACGAACTGGAGAACCAGGTCGAGGACCCCGACCTGCTCAAGGGCCTCTTCCACGTCGACCACCTCGCCACCCGCATCCGCCGGCACGCCGAGAACCTCGCTGTCCTCGGCGGCGCGATCTCCCGCCGCCAGTGGAGCCGCCCGGTCTCCATGACCGAGGTGCTCCGCTCCTCGATCGCCGAGGTCGAGCAGTACCCCCGCATCAAGCTCGTGCCGCCGATCGAGGGCACCCTGCGCGGCCACGCCGTCGCCGACGTCATCCACCTGCTCGCCGAACTCGTCGAGAACGCCACCATCTACTCCGCCCCGCAGACCCCCGTCCTGCTGCGCGCCCAACTCGTCACCGCCGGCCTCGCGGTCGAGGTCGAGGACCGGGGCCTCGGCATGTCGGCGGACGAGCAGAGCCGGATGAACGCCCTCCTCGCCGACCCCGACCACATCGACGTGGCCGAGCTGCTGAGCGACGGCCGGATCGGGCTCTTCGTCGTCTCCTCGCTGGCCCGGCGGCACGGCATCGTCGTCCGGCTGCAGAGCAACATCTACGGCGGCGTCCAGGCCGTGCTGATCGTCCCGCAGGGGCTGCTCGGCGCGGAATCCGCCGAGGAGGCGGACGACGCCGCCGGCCCGCGCCCCGCCGTCTCACCGGACGGTGACCCCGCCCGCAACCACGGGGGCTACGACAGCTATGACAGTTACGCCCCCGACGAGGACCCGGCGGGCGGCGGCCGGGACTTCGGACACGACCGCCACACGCCCCGTGCCCCGCACGCTCCCGATGCCCCCCACACCCCCCACACCCCCCGTGCCCCCCATGCCCCCCACACCCCCCACGCGCCCCACACCCCCCACGCGCCCCACACCCCCCACGCTCCTCACGCCCCTCATGCCCCCCACGCCCGCCCGGACCCCGTCGACGCGGGCACCCGGACCGTGACCATTCCTGCCCCCACGCCCGACCCGGACTCGCCCGCCGCCCGCCGCCGGCTGGTGCGTGCCGCGGACGGCCCCGCCCCCGACCTCCCCCGCTCCGAGGCGACCGGCGTCGAACGGCACACCGCCACCCCCTCCGTCGAGGACGGCCCCGCCGAACGGCCCGCCGCCCCGGGCCCGGTGGTCCTCCCGCCCGCACCCGCCCCCGTGGACAACAGCGCCCGCCCCCGGCTGCCCCGCCGGCGCAAGCAGACCCATCTCGTCCCCGAGCTGCGCGGCGACCCGATCCTGCCGTCCGCCGCCCGCCGCGACGGCCCCGAGCTGGAGCACGACCCCGGTCTGATGGCCGCCTTCCGGCGCGGATTCAGCCTCGCCGACGACAGCTACGCCGACACCGACGGCACCGCCCCGGGCCTGCGTGACGGCATCGGCAACCCGGGCGGCAACGACCTGCACCACGACCGTGACCACGACGCCCCGATGGCGCGCCCCCGAGGAGACGACCACAACCATGGTGAGTGATGTGCGTACGCAGGCGCATTTGCAGCGGCAGACAGGCCAGCAGACCGATCTGTCCTGGCTGCTGACCGGGCTGGTACAGCGCGTACCGCACGCCCGCAGCGCGCTCCTGCTGTCCTCGGACGGCCTGGTCAAGGCCGCCCATGGCTTCGAACCGGACAGCGCCGACCACATGGCCGCCCTGGCCTCCGGCCTCTACTCCCTCGCCCGCAGCGCCGGGGTCCGCTTCGGCGACGGCGACAACGTCCTGCAGGTCGTCGTCGAGCTCGAATCCAGCTTCCTGTTCGTCTCCACCGCCGGATCGGGCGCCTGCCTGGCGGTGCTCGCCGGCCGCGAGGCCGATGTGGCGGTGCTCGGCTACGAGATGTCGATGCTGGTCAAGAGCGTCCGCCCGTACCTGGCCACCCCCGCGCGCCATCAGGCGTCCGCGGGCGGTCGTTGACCATGACCGTGCGTCGCCGGCAACGGCAGGGCGGGGACCCGTGGTACGACGACGCGGCGGGCCGGCTGGTCCGCCCGTACACCGTCAGCAACGGCCGGACCCGTCCCACGGCGCACTTCGACCTGCTGACCATGGTGATGGCCACCGGCCGGAAGCCCGTCGCGTGCCAGGGCCCCGACTACGCCCAGGTGCTCGGGCTGTGCGGCGGGCCGGTGTCGGTCGCCGAGATCGCCGCCCACATACGGTTGCCCGCCGTGGTCACCAAAGTGCTCCTCGCCGACCTCGTCGACTGCGGGGCGCTCACCGCGCGGGCCCCCGCGGCCGTTTCCGCCGGGCCCGCGTCCCGTACCGACCGAGCCCTGCTGGAGGCGGTGCTGAATGGACTTCGCAAACGACTGTGACCCCCGTGCCCAGGGGGAGAACGCGACCGACCTCTTCCCGACCGCGCTCAAGATCCTGGTCGCGGGCGGCTTCGGGGTCGGCAAGACGACCTTCGTCGGAGCGGTGAGCGAGATCGAGCCGCTCAGCACGGAAGAGCTGCTCACCCAGATCAGTGTCGGCACCGACGACCTGGCGGGCGTCGAGGACAAGAACACCACCACCGTCGCCATGGACTTCGGGCGGATCACGCTCGGTCCCGCACACGTGCTGTACCTCTTCGGGACGCCGGGCCAGCAGCGGTTCTGGTTCATGTGGGACGAGTTGTCCAACGGTGCGCTCGGCGCGGTCATCCTTGCCGACACCCGGCGCCTGGACCAGTGCTTCGCCGCCGTCGACTTCTTCGAGCGGCGGGGCATCCAGTTCATCGTCGCGGTCAACGAGTTCGACGGCTCCTTCCACTACGAGCCGGACGAGGTCCGCGCCGCCATGGACCTCTCCCCACAGACCCCCGTCGTGCTCTGCGACGCCCGACAGTGCAGCTCGGCCACCCATGTCCTGGTTTCGCTCGTCGAGCATCTGCTCACCCCCGTCCTCGCCGCGTCCCCGGAGCTGCCATGAACCACCCCGCCTCCCGCGTCCCGTACGTCTCCTACGACCCGACCCGCCATCTGCTGCTGACCCCGCAGGACGACGAGGCCCCGGCGCGGGTGGCCCGGCTGCGCGCCCTCGGGATCGGTGACTCCCCGCTGCCCGCGTTCGACGAGTTCGCGCGCAAACTCGCCCGCACCACGCGGGCGCCGTATTCGATGGTCAACTTCATCGACGAACACCGGCAGTACTTCGCCGGTCTTTACACCCCGGCCCAGGACCAGGCCGTGGAACTGGGGCCGGCGCCCGCCAGCGCCCAGCCGGGCCGGGTGATGGACCGTGACCACGGCTACTGCCCGCATGTCATCGTCCGCCGCAAGGCCCTGGTCCTCGAGGACGTCTGCGATTACCCGCGCTTCGCCGGCAACCCCGTCGTCGACGAGATCGGCATCCGCTCCTACCTCGGCGCGCCGCTGATCGACCGTACGGGTATGGCCCTGGGCACCGTGTGTGTGGTGGATCTGGAACCGCGTCCGTGGGGCCGGGAGGGACTGGAAACCATCAAGTCGATGGCCGCCGAACTCGTCGAGCAGATCCACCGGATGGAACAGCGGAAGCAGGAGAGCCCCTGACCGCTCCCTGATCCTTGCCCCGGCCTTTCCCCGATCCGTGTCCTGATCTTTTCCCGATTTTTCCGTGCCGCGGCCCCGGCGTCCTGCCGGTGGCCGCGGTGCCGTGTCCGGCGCCCGCGCTCAGCGCAGCCGGGCGAACCAGGAGCGCTGGCGGGAGGAGCCGGTGCGCTGGCTCGGCACGGTGGGCGGCGCGCCCTCGCCGGTCCGGGCAGCTTCGGCGGCTTCTTCGTCGTCCGGCCACTCCGAAGGTGCCAGCCGCAGCTGCTCGGCGAGCCGGCTGGACCACTCGCCCTTGGCCCGGCCCAGGGCGAATTCGCCCAGGCGCAGCAGCTGGATGTCGGAGGTGCCGGCCGGCGCGAAGATGTGGTGGGCGTCGCGCAGGAAGCGCTCGATCGGCCGGTCGGTGAACAGCCCGCACCCGGCGTGGATGTCCATCGCGTCCCGCGCCGACTCCAGCGCCGACTCCACGTTCACCAGCTTGGCGTTCATCAGCTCCGCATCGCACGGCAGCCCCTGGTCCAGCAGGTGCACGGCGTGGTACGCGGCGAGCCGGGCGAGCAGCAGCCGCGACTGGATGCGGCCGAGCTTGAGCTTGATGTTGCCGAGTTCGGCCAGCGGTTTGCCGTACCGCTGCCGCTCCGCGCAGAACGTCGTGGTCTCGTCCAGCACCGCCTGGTGGATGCCCAGGGAGACGGCGGTGAGGTTGGGGCGCCCGTACAGCACGCTGGAGGAGTACGCCACGGACAGCCCGTCGCCCTCCCGGCCCAGCAGATTCGCCGCGGGGACCCGGCAGTTGTCGAAGAACAGCTCGCCGAAGCTGAAGCCGTGCAACCCCATCGCCTGCTGCTGCGGACCGACGCGGAACCCGGGGGTGCCGGACTCGACGAGGAACGCGGACAGGCCCTTGGAGCCCTCGCCGGTACGGACCACGACGCCGTGCAGGTCCCCGACGTGGCTGTTGCCGACGTAGATCTTGCGGCCGTTGAGGATGTAGTCGTCGCCGTCCCGGACCGCCGTGGACGTCATACCCAGTACATGACCGCCCGAGTGCGGTTCGGTCACGGCGATGGTCGGCAGGCAGTCGCCCGAGGCGATGGCCGGCAGCCAGGTCTTCTTCTGCTCCTCGTTGCCGAAATGGACGATCTTGGCGACGCCCAGCTGGGACGCCTGCGCCATGGCGCCCATCGCCCCACTGACCCGCGACAGCTCCTCGATGATGAGGGTCTTGGCGACGTGCCCGGCGCCCATGCCGCCGTACGCCCGGTGTATGGTCACGCCGATCCACCCCTGGCGGGCGATCCGGCGCGAAAGGTCGTGGCAGACGGTACGGCTCGCCTCCATCTCCGCGATCCGGGGCCGGACCTCCCTCTCGGCGAAGTCCCGTACCCGGAGCCGGAGTGCTTCGTGTCGCTGGTCCGTGAAGTGGCGATGCAAGACAAGCCCTCCTCCGCGATCTTCCCCGCGCTGATCGCACCCCGCCTCGGGACGGCACCGGTGGCACCGTCTGCACTGGTCGTTCCGGAACGTGATCCATCGCTTACCGCGTGCAATACCCGTTGGCATACCTACTCCGGCCCACGCAAAACATCAACTGACGGGTATTGCCGGAGGAGTTGGAGTGCGGAGCGCTGGCGCACAACCCCCGGACGGTGAAGCGCGTGGTGGGGGGGTGGGGGGGGCCCCCCAGCCCCCCCCCCCCCCCCCCCCCCCCCCCGCGGGGGGGGGGGGGGGGGGGGGGCGGCGCGGCCCCCCCCCCCCCCCCCACCACCCCACGCCACCCCCACCGTGCGGCGGCCGTTGACGGGTCAGTGCGCCGGTGCGCAGCAGGACTCCCGGCGCTGCTGCCGGCCCACCTCCAGCCAGTCCGTCCCGGCCGACCGGAGCGCCCCTAGGGCCGGCGCGGGGAAGGATTCGGTCAACTCCCGCTGGGTGACCACCCGTCCGCCGCGCAGCACCGCCGAGGTCCGTACCAGCGTGTCGAAGTCCTCGAACGGATTGCCGTCCACCACCGTCATGTCACCGAGCTTGCCGACCTCCAGCGTGCCGAGGTCCCGTTCCGCGCCGAACACCCGGGCGGGCAGCGCGGTCGCGGTGCGCAGCGTGCGGGCCACCCCGAGGCCACCGCGGTGCAGCGCGCGCAGCGCCAGATGCAGTCCCAGCCCCACCGGCACCAGTGGCTGGTCGGTGCCCAGCGCGACCAGCCCGCCGCCGTCCAGCACCCGCCGGTAGACCCCGGTCTCGGTGGCGATGTCGGACAGCTGGGCCGGCGTCGGCCGGTGACCGGCGTTCTCCCGGATCACCGCGGTGTCCCAGGGCGGCATCAGCCGGGTGACCCGTACGTCGTCCGCCAGCGCCGGTTCCTCGCCGAGCAGCGCCGTCGCGGAGAACGGGGTCGCGATCAGATGGAAGTCGCTGCCCGTGTAGACCCCCTCGACGTCCTGGTAGGCGTGCCCGGAGCCGGACACCGCGTGCCCGAACTCCAGTCGCTGGGTGGCCTGCAGATGGGTCGTCAGGTCCTGGCCGAGCTGGAGGCCCGGGGTGAGCAGATGGCTGCCGGCCCGCACCCCGAGCTGCTGGTGCGCGAACCGCGCGGCCTCCGCCATCACCCAGCCCGGCGCACGGACATAGGTCTTGACGAAATCCCAGTCCAGGGCCGCGCCGCGGTCCAGCGAGCGCCGCAGCCCCTCCTTCGTCCGGTGCGCCCGCCCCATGCTGTACGCCACCCGGCCGCCGTCCAGCAGCTCCCCGCAGGTCAGCAGCCGCGGCCCGGCCAGCACCCCGGCCGCCACCGCCTCGCGGAGCCGGGCCTGTTCGTAGGAGAAACCGCCGCAGGAGACCGCGGTGGTGATCCCGTACGCCAGCTGCAGCGCGGTCTGCCGGCCGCCGTAC
Organism: Streptomyces sp. NPDC048197; assembly: GCF_043202395.1. NCBI lineage: Bacteria > Bacillati > Actinomycetota > Actinomycetes > Kitasatosporales > Streptomycetaceae > Streptomyces > Streptomyces sp. NPDC048197. Next base: position 29,038 of record NZ_JBIDAJ010000010.1, on the reverse strand, counting down.
GTGAGCTGCCAGGGGTGGGTGTGCGCGTCCCACAGGCCCGGCAGCACCGTCCGCTCCGAGGCGTCCACCCGCCGCGCGGCACCGGACCGGGTGGTGCGGTGCGGGCGGACCGCCGTGATCCGCCCGTCCCGCACCACCACGTCGACGTCCTCCCGCACCGTCTCGCCGGTGCCGTCCCAGAAGGTCCCCGCGTGCACGACGGTGTCCCGGGCGCGCGCCGGCTCGGGGGAGAGGGACAGCGCAACGGTCCGGGCCGGGCCGCCGGACACCGGCACCAGCCGCAGCCGCCCCGCCGAGAGGTAGAGGAGCGTGCCGGAGTCCCCGGACCACGACGGATGGTCGGCGCACTCGTCGGTCAGCTGCCGCGGCGCACCGTCCGGCGTGCCGTCGGGCCGCACCGGCAGCACCCAGAGCGCGGACTCGGCGATCACCGCCATCCAGCGTCCGTCGGGCGACCACACCGGCCCCGAGTCATAGCGGTCGGCGATCGAGACGTGTTCGGCGACGGAGAACACCCGGCCCCGGCCGGTCCCGGCGTCCAGGACGCGGATGACGTTGTAGCCCTCGCGGAAGCGGCGGTTGAGGCGGTTGCGGTCGCAGTACGCCAGATAACGGCCGTCCGGCGACCAGCTGGGGCGGCCCGGCAGCCCGCCGGCGCCCATGGGTGCGGCCAGCACGGTCTCCTTGCCGTCGGCCAGCGTCCGTACCACGAGATTTCCCGACATGTCGAGCGCGGCCAGCCGCCCGCCGTCCGGGGACAGTGCCGGCTGCACCCGGCCGCCGGTGGCCAGCACGCGCTCCTCGCCGGTGGCGACCTCCCGCCGGCGCACCGCGAACAGCCCGTCCCGGTCGTCCGTGTAGAGCAGCGCCCGGCCGTCGCGCGACCAGCTCGGCGCGGACACGTACCGGGTGGTCCCGGCCCGGACGATCCGGCGCGGTGCGCCACCGCCCGAAGTGGGAGCGAGCCACAGGGAGTTGAGTGCGGCGAAGGCCACCGTGCGGCCGTCGGGGGAGAGCGCGGGGAGGTGCACCCCGCGCACCGGTCCGGCGCTGGTCCGCTCGAAACCGTAGTCCTTGACGCGGTAGCCGGGGCGGGAAAGCGGCAGCCGCGCGCTGAACGGCACGGTCTCGGCGTGCTGCGGAGCGTCCGGCCGGACGATCCGGAACTGCCCGCCGACCGTCAGCAGCAGCTCGTCCCGAGAGATCCAGCGCGGCGGCACCGGCTCCACGTCCCCGTCCACCGCGACCACCCGGCCGTCGACCACCAGCGCACAGGTCGGCCCCGGGTAGTCCGTGGTCCGCAGATACGCCAGCCGGCCCGCGGGGGAGAGCGTCGGCACCAGCACCTGGGCGGCCGCCGTCCCGGTGTGCTCGGTGCGGACCGCGCCGCTGCCGTCGGCCGCCACCGAGGCCACCGTGCGCGAGACCAGCGCGGTGCCGGACACCGTGCCCCGGACGAAGAAGAGCCGCGCACCGTCCGGCGACCAGCAGGGGTCGAAGTCCTCCCAGGCGCCGTCCTGGTGCGGGCCGTCCTGGCCCGGCAGCCCGGTCACCCGGGTCAGCCGGCCGGTTCGCACCTCCAGCACCCATAACCGGTACGGGCTGCCGGTCACCGGGTCTCCGCCGCGCTCCGAGGCGAAGGCGATCCGGGTCCCGTCCGGCGACCAGGTGGGGCCGCGGTCGTCCCAGGGCCCGTCGGTGAGCTGCCGGAGGTCCGAGCCGTCGGCGGCCAGTGTCCACAGGTGGAAATTGCCGCCCCGGTAGGCACAGACCGCGATCCGGCGGCCGTCGGGGGAGTGCACCGGACGGGTCGGCTCCAGATCGGGCGGGGTCAGCGCCACCGCCTCGCCGCCGGCCCGGGGCAGCGACCACAGGACGTTCTGCACCTCGGCGACCAGCCGGTCGCCGGCCGGGGCGAGTGAGGCCGCGCCGTTGGTGGCGGCCGTGAAGGAGAGCGCACCGCCGGACGCGCCGGAGTCCCGGGCCGGGGCGGCCGAGGCGCCCGCGGTGACCCCGGCCAGGCCCGCCGTGGCCGCGGCCGACGCCGTGCCCTGCAGAAACCTGCGGCGGGAGAGGGGCCCGGTCCGAAGGGGCGGGGGAGCGGGTGCGTCGGAAGTGTTCTCGAAACCGTCCGTGGTGTCCAACGATCCTCCTGTGAACGGGAGTTGCGGCACAGGCGCCGGGAAAGAACCGGCTGATCGTGTCACGGCCCGCACCCGCCCGGCCAACCCCGCCACGCGCGCCCCGTGGCGCTCCGCCGCCCGGGACGCAAGAGTGGACGCCGACGACTCGTCAGCCACCGCCCCGGCAGTCAGGAGACGACGCCATGCACCAGGACTTCCACCAGGCCCCGGACGGCGCCCGCATCGCCACCTACACCTGGCTGCCGGAGTCCGGCCGGCCCCGGGCCCTGGTCCAGATCGCGCACGGCGCCGCGGAACACGGCCGGCGCTATGACCGCTTCGCCCGTTTCCTGACCGGCCACGGCTACGGCGTCCTCGCCTCCGACCACCGCGGCCACGGCGCCACCGCCGCGTCCACCGGCGGCCGCGGAGTGGTCGGCGAGGACTCCTGGCGCGCGATCGTCGCCGACCTCAAGGCCCTCGGCGACCACGCGGCCACCGCCCACCCCGGCATCCCGCTGGTCCTGCTCGGTCACAGCCTGGGCTCCATGCTGGCCCGCGACTACGCCCAGGAGTACGGCGCCGACCTCGCCGGCCTCATCCTCAGCGGCACCTTCCGCACCCTGCCCGGCCTGGACATCGAGGCCGCCACCGCCGAACTCGACGAGGAGATCGCCCGGCACGGCCGGACCGCGCTCTCCTCCTTCATCCCCCGCACCTTCCGCTCGTTCAACGACGCTTTCGAGCACCGCACCGGCTACGAATGGCTCTCCCGCGACCCGGCCGAGGTGGACGCCTACGTCGCCGACGAGGACTGCGGATTCCCGTTCTGTGCCGGCCTCGCGCGCGACTGGGTGCGCGCCATCCGCAAGATCAACGACCCGGCGCACCTGGCCCGGATCCCCCGCGGGCTGCCCGTCCACCTCGCCGTCGGCGAGATGGACCCCTGCCACTCGGGCCTGACCCTGGTGCACGAACTCCTGGAGGACTTCCGCTATCTCGGTACCCGCGAGCTGACCTGGAAGGCCTACCCGGACGCCCGGCACGAGATCCTCAACGAGACCAACCGCGACGAGGTCCACGACGACCTGCTGGCCTGGCTCGACAAGCACGTCTGAGCACGCGGATCAGGAGCCGGACGGCAGGAATGCCGCGATCCGCTCCCGCAGCCCCCGCGCGTCCAGGCCGTGCGCCGCCAGGTGCTCGTCGAGCTGTCCGTACCGGCGCAGTTCCCGGCGGCCGACGCCGAGCCCCAGCACCCGGTGCGGCCGGTCGGCCAGCGCGTCGTTGGCGAACCGGGTCGACGTCCCCGCCAGATAGGGCTCCACGATCACCACGTCCGAGGCGTCCGCGGCCCCGGTCGCGGCCCGCAGCCCCTCGCCGTCGAAGGGCCGCACGGTCGTCGCGTAGAGCACGCCCACGTCCAGGCCCTCGGTCGCGGCGAGCACGTTGTCCAGCATCGGGCCGACCGCCACGACCACACCCCGGCGGCCCTCCCGCAGCCGCTGGAAACGGGCCCCGTCCACCACCCGCGGCGCCTGGTTGACCTGCACCGACAGCCGTACGTAGACCTTGTCGTCGCCGGCCGCCGCGGCCTGCCGCAGCAGCGTCTCGGCCTCGTCCGGGTGCCCCGGGACGTGCACGGTCCAGCCGTCGAGCGTGTCCAGCAGCGCGATGTCCCCCGGCGACATGTGGGTGTAGCCCCCGCTCGGCCAGTCGTACGAGCCGCCGGCGCTCACCAGCACCCCGCCCACGCCCTGGTGGCCGAAGTCCAGCTTCACCTGCTCGAAGGGGCGCTCCACGAGGAAGCTGGCGAAGGTGTGCATGATCGGCCGCAGCCCGGTGAGCGCCAGCCCGCTGCCCACGCCGATCAGCAGCTGCTCCCGGATGCCGACGTTCACCACCCGGTCCGGGTGCCGCCCGGCCGCCGCGGCGAAACCGTCCACGCCGATGTCGGCGAGGACGACCGCCAGCCGGGGGTCGTCGTCCAGCAGTTGCGAGGTGACCGAGGCGAAGCGCTCACGCATGGTGTCCATCACAGAAGGCCTTTCTCGAAGCTCTGGTGGGGAGGTGGGGACCGGGCGGTCAGGCATTCTTGGGCTCGACGCGGGCGACCACGGCATGCGGGCGGCCCGGGTGCGGTGCGGTGAACGCCTCGTACAGCGCCCGGTGGTCACGGCCGTCCACGGTGGCCACGGACCAGCCCGCGGTCTCGAACCGGGCGGCGATCCCGCCGCGCCAGCCGTGCGTGGCCGAGGAGTTGTCGATGACCAGGGTGTGCAGCCGGTCCAGCCCCGCGGCGCCCGCGTAGGCCAGCGCCTCGTGGTTGCTGCCCTCGTCCAGCTCGGCGTCCCCGATCAGCACCCATACGGCAGGGTCCTGGCGGCCCTGCGCCCGCAGCCCGAGCGCGGTGCCGACGGCCAGCGGCAGCCCGTGCCCCAGCGATCCGCTGCCGATCTCGGCACCCGGCATCAGCAACCGGTCCGGGTGGTGGCCGAGCGGCGAGTCGTACGAGCCGAAGCCCGGCAGCCAGGCGACGGGGAAGAAGCCCTTGGCGGCCAGGACCGCGTAGTACGCCATCGGGCCGTGGCCCTTGGAGAGCAGGAAGCGGTCGCGCCCGGGGTCGGTGGCGCGCTCGGGGGAGACCCGCAGCACCCGGTCGTAGAGCACCCAGAGCGCGTCCAGCGTCGAGGTCGCGGCCGGACCGTGCTTCTCATCTCCCGTCATCAGGCTCATCAGCCCGGGGAGTTCGGCGAATTCCGTCCGTGTCGTCCTCGTGCCCGCGGTGGCGGTGTGCGTCGTCTGCGTCATGCCACCGAGCGTGCAACCTCAAGCCCACTTGAGGTCAAGTGTGATCAGACCTGCCCCGGCTTGAACACGTCCTGCTCGATGAGGAGCTTGTCGATCCGGGCCTTGTCCACCCGGTTCGTCACCTCGGCCACCTCCTGCCGGTCGCGCACGCACTTGGCCAGCGTGAACGCCGAGGACACCACGAAGATCAGCCCCAGCGCGAGGAACCCGCGCTCCCAGGGCCCCACCGGCAGCTTGAGGATCCCGATCACCAGCGCCGCCAGCGACAGCCCGAAAGAGATCGCGGCCTGCACGAAGAAGGCCGTCGTGGTCGGCCGCTGAATCGATGGAGTAGTCATGCGCGTAGCGTGGCGGCGCGGTGACACCGGCGCATGAGTACGGGTACTCATCCGGTCCGGCCCGCCGCCGCGGCGTTCCGCCGCAATGTGGCAGCACCGACCCTCTGACATGCGGTATTGTTCTCGTGCACGGCCAGCCGGGACCTCCCGGCCGGAACGGGCACCGGGACGTGGCGCAGCTTGGTAGCGCACTTGACTGGGGGTCAAGGGGTCGCAGGTTCAAATCCTGTCGTCCCGACCAGCGATTTCTCGTAGGTCGGAAGCCGTCTTCTCTTCGGAGGAGGCGGCTTTTGCGTTGCCCGCGAAAGGGGCCCGTGGCGGGGGTCGGTGTCGTTGGTCCACTCGTCACTCAACTCCCGGTTAAGCCCGAGCGTCCTCACTGTCCGTAAGGGGACTGGTGCGGCGCGTTCTTCGCATGACAGGATGAGTACTGCGGGCCCGGCGGCTTAACCAACCGTTGGGACGTTCGTCGGGGCTGTCGATGGGGGGACGGTAGGCATGGCCATGGGGGGCGAAAGCCGGTCCAAGGGGGCGGGCGCCACGCTCGCGGAGCGGCTCAACCACCTCTTCGCCAACATGCATCCACCCGGCGCCCCGTACACCAACGCCTACGTCGCCGAGGAGATCAGCGCCGGGACGGAGGAGTACGGCGGGGTCCGGGTCACCGAGCAGTACCTGTCGATGCTGCGCAACGGGAAGCGGGCGAATCCGAGTCCGGAGCTGCTGCGCGCGCTGGCCAAGTTCTTTGCGGTGCCGGTGGGTTACCTCCTCGGGGACCTCTCCCAGCCGCAGGTCGCGCGGGTGGAGGAGGAGGTGCGGTTCCTCGCCGCGATGCGGGACCAGCGGGTGCGGGCCATCGCGCTGCGCTCCGTCGGGCTGCCGCCGGAGGTGCAGGACAGCCTGACCACGATCATCTCGCAGTTCCGGCAGCAGATGAACCTGCCGTCCGATCCGCCGGAGCAGGGTGGTGATCGGCGCGGTGAGTGACACGGTGGGCACCGTTGAACGCGGCCAGCTCTTCGCCACCTGGCGGCAGGCCGGACACGAGGACGGGACGAGCATGCGAGTGGGGCAGATACGCAGGCGGTGCAAGCGGCTCATCAAGGAGCTCGCGCTGCCCGCCGTCACCGATCTGCGCGGGATGTGCGACGTCGTCGCGGCCCGGGTGGCGCGGCCCGTGCATTTGGTGCCGATGAGCCTGGGCGGGGTGGTCTCGGGCATGACGGCCGTCACCGACGACGGCTACTGGGTCTTCTACGAACTGCGCACCTCGCCCTGGCACCAGGCACACATCGTGCTGCACGAGCTGAGCCACCTCCTGCTGGGGCACGGTCAGGACCCGGCCGTCACCGAGGAGGCGCTCAAGATCTGGACCCCCTCGGTCGACGTCGCCACCGCCATGCGGCGGATGGGCCTGACCATGGGCTTCGCCCGGCACCACGGCTACGACAACCTCGCCGAGCGGGAGACCGAGGTGCTCGGCACGCTGCTGATGGAACGGGTCGCGCCCTCGGCCGCGGAACCCGAACTCCCGCTGGAGGGACAGGCCGCCGAGCTCGCGGCGGCGCTCGGGCCCGCGCTGCAGCACGTACGGCTGGAGCGCGACCGGGCGGCCGGCGGGGACGGCGCGGCCGATGACCGGGACGGTGCGGGGCGGGCCGGGGGCGGGGGTTCGCGTGTTTGACGTCATCTACCTGTCGTTCGGGCTGGCCGCCTGGGCGATCGTCGGCTACAAGTCCGTCGCCTGGTTCCGCGACCGCAGCAACACCGACCTCGGGCTGGCCTGTCTGATGACCGGCGGGGTGGCGACGGTCTTCCTGTTCTCCGCGCCCAGCCTCTACCGCGCCTTCGACCGGCTGGTCGGCGTGGCCAACCTCGCCATGGTCTTCCTGTACTCCTCCGTGGTGGTCTTCGCGGCCGGTGCGCTGGTCCTGCTGCTGCGCTGGACGGCCGGCGAGGGGCCGGCGGCCAGGGCGCGGGCCCGGGCCAGGGCGCGGATCGCGGTCGGGGGAGTCGCGGTGCTGTGGGCGGTGGCGATCGCCGGGTTCGCCGTCGGCCGGCCGGACGCCGTCGAGCACCCCCGTGACTTCAGCACCGCCTACACCGACTCGCCCGGAGTCATGCTCTTCCTGGTGCTGTATCTGGCCATCTTCGGATCGAGCCTGGCGGGCCTGGGGACGCTCTGCCCCCGCTACGCCGCCCGGCTCGGCGGGACGCATCTCGCCCGCGGCCTCAGGGTGCTGGCCGTCGGCTGCTGGCTCGGCCTGGTCTACTGCGCCTGCAAGGTCATCGGCTTCGTCCTCTCCTGGACGGGCCACCCCGCGCTCTGGCTCTCCAACGGGGTGGCACCGCTGAGCGCCTCGGTCGCCGCGATCCTGGTGCTGGCCGGGTTCGCGCTGCCGGCCGCCGGGCCCCGGGTCGCCGCCTGGCGCCGGCTGCGCCGGCTGTCCCCGCTCTGGCGGACCGTCACCGCGCAGACCCCCGAGGTCACGATGGAGTCCTCGGCGTGGTCCGTACGCTGGCCGTTCGCCGATCTGGAGTGGCGGGCCAACCGGCAGATGGCGGAGATCCGGGACGTCCAGCGCGGGATCCGCCGCCATGTGGAGTCCGACGCGGTCGACGTCGCCCGGGAACGCGCCCGCGCGGTCGCCCTCGACGACCGGCAACTGGCCGCCGTCGCCGAGGCCGCCGCGCTCCGCCGGGGCCTGGAGAACCGCGCGGTGGGCCACGTCCCGGTCCACGGCGCCGACAGCGTGGTGGTCGCGAGCAGCAGTGATCCGGCCGAACTCGCCGCGGAGTACGAGCACTTGGCGCTGGTCGCGGACGTCTACCACTCACCGCTGATCGAGACCGTGCTGACCGAGCTCCGGCAGCGCAGCGCGGCGGCGCGCAGCTGAGGCGCGCGGCCGGCACAGAGACGGGGTGGCCCGGCACGGGGGTCCGGGCCGCCCGGCACGAAGGAGGCGGCACCGGTCCGAGCGGACCGGTGCCGCTGCCCGTTCGTCCGCCCGCGCGCGGGTTCGCGCGCGGCACCGCTCGGCCAATCGGGCCCGTGGTCACGCCGGTGCCGTCGGATGGCGCACGGCAGCAGGTGGCCCGCCGCGAGCGCCCTACAGTCGGATCATGCAGAACACCGCCGAGACCGCCCCCGACGCGCCCATCGACACCGCGCCCCTGCTCGACGACCCGCACACCGCCTACGCCGCTCTGCGCGAGGCCGGACCGGTGCACCGGATCACCGGGGCCGACGGGCAGCCCGCCTGGCTGGTCACCCGCTACGACGACGTCCGCCGGGCCCTCGCCGACCCGCGGCTGTCCCTGGACAAGCGGCACGCGGCGCCCGGCGGCTTCCGCGGCTTCGCCCTGCCGCCCGCCCTCGACGCCAACCTCCTCAACATGGACCCGCCGGACCACACCCGCATCCGCCGCCTGGTCGGCAAGGCGTTCACCCCCGGCCGGGTGGACGCGCTGCGGGCGCCCGTACGGCGGGTCGCGGAGGAACTGCTGGACGCGATGGAGCGGCGCGGCGGCCCGGCGGACCTGATCGCCGACTACGCGGGGCCGCTGCCCATCACCGTGATCTGCGATCTGCTCGGCGTCCCGCACCAGGACCGCCGGGACTTCCTGGCCTGGTCCGACGCGCTGATCACCCCGGACCCGACCCGGCCGGAGCTGATGCGGCAGGCGATCGGCGCGATGCTGGAGTTCTACACCGGGCTGATCGCCGCGAAGCGCGCCGCACCGGGCGACGATTTGCTCTCCGACCTGGTCGCGGTCCGGGACGACACGGACGGCAGCGGCGGCGCCGGCGGCGGCGACCGGCTCACCGAGGACGAGCTGACCTCGCTCGCCTTCCTCATCCTCTTCGCCGGGTACGAGAACACCGTCCACCTCATCGGCAACGCCGTGCTCACCCTGCTCGACCACCCCGAACAGCTTCAGGAGTTGCAGCGGAATCCGGCCGAACTGCCAGCCGCCGTCGAGGAGTTCCTCCGGTACGACGGACCGTCCCCGATCGCCATCCGCCGGTTCCCCAAGGAGGACGTGGAGATCGGCGGGGTGCGGATCCCGGCGGGCCAGAGCGTGCTGCTGGCGATCGCGTCCGCGAACCGCGACCCGGCCCGGTTCCCCGACCCGGACCGGCTGGACCGGGGCCGGGAGCTCTCCGGGCACCTCGCGCTGGGCCACGGCATCCACTACTGCCTCGGTGCGCCGCTCGCCCGGATGGAGACCGTCACCGCACTGGAGGCGCTGCTCGCCCGCTTCCCCGAGCTGCGACTTGCCGTCCCGCGAGGGGATCTGCGGCACCGTCCGGCCCTGCGTTCGCGTGGCCTGATTTCGCTGCCCGTCGCCTGGTAATCGAGAAACGAACACGTTTTTGAGGCGTAACCGTTCGCCGATGCGGTAGAAAGGTTCTTGAGCCCGCCCGGTGTGCATCCCCCGTCGCACCGGGCGGGCCTTCCTTTGCAGCTGTTGCAGATGCGACCCGCCCGGCCCGCGCCACGCCGCGATGGCCCGACTGGCTCAACTGCGCTGCGCACCGCCGCCGCGCTCCGTAGCGTGACGGCATGGCATGTGACGCACATGTACCGAAGAAGGCAGCCGCACTGGCCCTGCTCGCCGCCGCCGGTGTCGCGCTGACCTGCATACCGACCGCGGCGAAGGGGCCGACGTACCGTCAGCCCGCCGGGGCCGCGACCGGGGTGCGGGCCGTCACCGACCCCGGCACACCGCAGCTGCCCGGCGGGCTGTCCGCGCTGTCGTGGATGGTGGCCGACGCGGAGACCGGCGCCGTGCTGGCCGCCAAGGACCCGCACCGCAAACTCGCCCCGGCCAGCACCCTCAAGACGCTGTTCGCGGTCACCGTCCTGCCGAAGTTCCGGTCGAGCACGGTCCGCCGGGTCAGCTCCGCCGACCTCGCCGGCGTCGGCGCCGGCAGCAGCGTCGTCGGCATCCAGCAGGGCCGCCGCTACACCGTGGCCGACCTGTGGCGCGGGGTCTTCCTGCGCTCCGGCAACGACGCGGTGCACGTCCTGGCCGCGATGAACGGCGGCTGGCAGGCCACCGCCCGCGAGATGCAGCAGACCGCCCGGAAACTCGGCGCGCACGACACCACCGTCAAGTCCCCCGACGGCTACGACGCGCCCGGCCAGGTGTCCTCCGCGTACGACCTGACCGTCTTCGCCCGCGCCGGACTGGCCAACGACGACTTCGCCCGCTACTGCGGCACCGCCCGCGCCACGTTCCCCGGCACCGGCGGCACCATCCCGATCGAGAACACCAACCGCCTGCTGTCCGGCTCGCACGGCGTGGCCCGCTACCCCGGCATCATCGGCGTCAAGAACGGCTACACCAGCAAGGCCGGCAACACCCTGGTCGCCGCCGCCCGCCGGAACGGCCGCACCCTGCTGGTCACCGTCCTCAATCCGCAGGCCCAGGTGGCCAACGGCGTCTACAAGGAAGCCGGTTCGCTGCTGGACTGGGGCTTCCGCACGGAGGGCAGCAGCCACCCGGTGGGCACCCTGCACGCCGTCCGCGCCGCCTCGCACGGCACCGCACCGCTGCACCCGGTGCCCGCCCGGGCCACCGGCCCCGGAAGCCGCGACGCTTCCCCCGCCTCCTTCGCCCTCGTCCTCGGGGCGGGCGTCGCCGGCCTCGCGACGACCGGACCGGGCGCCCGGCTCGCCCGGTGGCGGCGCAGGCCGGTCCCCGGCGGCGGGGCCCGGGTAGCCGGGCCCTAGACCCCGGCCTGCCCTCCGCCGGCCAGCAGCCGGGGCGCGGCCTTCGCCGCCGACACGGGCCCCGGGCCGGCCGCCCCGTCCCCGGCGGCCGGCCCGTCGGCCAGCCGGCCGGTCAGCTCGGCCGCCCAGGACAGCAGGCCCGCGACGTCGATCCCGTGGGGGGCGGCCGCCGCGTACGGCGCGAGGGCCGCCGCTCCCCGGTCGAGCAGGGCGGTACCGCCCACGGCGTTGCCGCGCGCCGCATGGGTGAGGCCCACCGCGAGCTGGGCGAGCCCGCGCCACAGCTCGCGCTCCGTCTCCGGCGCGGCCTTCCAGGCATCCTCCAGGACCTCGTGGGCGTGGAACGGCATCCCGGCGTCCAGCAGCCGCTGCGCCTCGGTCAGGGTCTCCGCGGGCGTCCGCGTCACCCCCTCGGGCTGGCGGGCCACGCCCGGCGCGCCGTACGGCAGCGGCCGGCCCAGACCGTCCCGCGGCCGGGCGTTCCGGGCCCGGCCTTCCTCGTCCCGGTCCCGGCGGCGGGCCTCGCCGGCCCCGGAAGCGGCAGGCGGATCCGCCCGGCTCTCCTCGGCCGGCCCGTCGGCACCGGCGCCGCAGTGCTCGCACACGTCACTGCCGGGCCGTTCGCGGATCCGGCCGCAGGCGTCGCACACCCGGTCCAGCCAGCACGCCGGGTCGCCGCCCTCGTCATGGGTGTCGTTCACGCTTCGATTGTGCGCCGGGCGGCCCCGGCGCGTCGTGGCGGGGTACGGTCCGCGGGCGTCAGACCGCCTCGGCCGCGTAGAAGCACAGATGGTCCTTGATCTGTGCCACCTCGGCGTGCGGCTCCGGGTAGGCCCAGGCGACGTCCTCGGGGCCGTCGGCGAGCGACCAGTAGGAGGCGGTGCCCTTGAAGGGGCAGACCGTGTGCGTATCGGACGGCGTGAGCAGGTCCGTCCGGACGTCCTCGGGCGGGAGGTAGTACCGCACCGGACAGCCCGTCTCGGTGAGCAGCAGGGGCCGGTGGCTCTCGGCGACCAGCCGGCCGGCGATCTCCACGCGGACGTGGTCGGTGCCCTGGGTGACGTCGATGCGGTGGCCGCGGGTGACGCTCATGACCGGCTCTCCTTCGTAAGGCCTGCACGGGAAGTGGTACGGGTCCGCCCGCACGGGTGCGGGCTCCCGTACCGTCCAGGATCGCACCAGGGCCGTGCGGCCGGCCCCCGGCACGCTTCGCTACACCTCCCGGATCCCGTGCCCCGCCCACTCAGGCGCCGGCGCGACGAGCGCGGCCAGCCGCTCGCGGGTCGTGTCGGGCAGCGGTGCCGCCCGGCCGCCGGACCGGTCGACGTGCAGCAGGAACAGCTCCTCCGTCGCCACCGGCCCGCCGGCCGGCCCGCCCGCGAACATCTCGTGCAGCAGCCGCAGTTTCCTGCCGTCCACGCCCAACACGGCCGTACGGACGGTGAGTTCACGTCCGCAGGCGACCTCCCGCAGATGGCGCACATGGGCCTCGACCGTGTACAGGGAGCAGCCGGTGCGCTCCTGGTAGGCCGCGTCGAGACCGGACGCGTCCGTCAGGGCGTCCGTGGCGAAGCCGAAGACCAGGACGTAGTACGCCTCGCCGAGGTGGCCGTTGTGGTCGATCCAGTCGTCCCGGGCGGTCTGCCGGAAGAGGAGTGCCCAAGGCTGCCGGGGCCCTGGGGGAGGGTCAGTTCGCTCTCCACGAAGGCCAGGAGAGCGGCGTGCATGGTGTCCGGGCCGGTGCTGTCCGGCGCGGTGGCCAGCACCTGCGTGGCCAGACCGTCGATCAGGGCGGTCAGCCGCAGCGCGGTGAACTCCGGATCGACCGGACGGAAGACGCCCTGGGTGACACCGCGCCGCAGCACGTCGGCGACCGTGGTGCGCCACTGCCGGTAGTGGTGCTCGTGCAGCCGCCCCACGGCGGTGGAGCGGGCCGCCTGCGCCCACAGGTCGAGCCGGACCAGCCACTGGCGGCGCTGCTGCCCGGTGCGCGGGGTCTGCAGTGCGATCAGGTGCAACAGCTCCGCACGGGCGTCCGGAGCCGCCGCCAGGCCCGCGGCCCGGCGCTCGGTGTCCTCGTCCATGCACCACCGCACGGCCGCCTCCAGCAGCTCGTCACGGCCCGGGAAGTGGTAGTGCACGGCGGCCGGGCTGGTGCCGCAGGCGGCCGCGATGTCGGCGACCCGTACGCCGTGGAAGCCGTGCTCGGCGATCAGTCGGACGGTCTCCCGGACGATCTGCAGCGGCCGGCCGCCCTCGGGTACGGCCGCCGGCGCCCGCTCCGCCGCCGGGGCGGGCCGCTCCGGCGCGCCGAGCAGCCAGCCGGTGTCGACCCCGCCGAGGTCGGCGATCCGCACGATCTCGGCGAGCGTGAAGCGCCGGGTGCCGCCCAGCGACCGGGACAGCTTCGACGGGTCCATCACGATCCGGCGGGCGAACTCCCGGTGGCTGACGCCGAGCCGCCCGATCACCTCCCGGACACGGTCGGTGACCGCCCCGGCGGCATTGGTGATCCGGTCCGTGGCGTCCTCGGGGTCCAAGCCCCCACGGGCGTCATCCATGGTCCGGGACCGTAACAGGAGTGTTGAGAACATCGCAATGGTCGGGGGGTGGGGTGGAACGAAAATGTGCATTTCACGGCCACTGTTGCGGTCGGAGTGATGAGATAGCTGATGCGGGAGTCAGTAGTGGGGCGGCTGATGCCGGCCGCGGACGGAAAAAAGGGCTGGACGCGCCGTGAACCGGGTGAATGTGGCAAAGTGACGACATGGCTGACCGGGGAGCGAAGCGCCCCACCGTGTCGGTGCCGGACGACTGGCCCGCCCACCCGGACCTGACCCTGGCCCTCAACGGCATGGGCGGCTTCGACTGGGACCTCGACAGCGGGCTGATGCACATGGACCCGCCCGCCCTTGAGGTCTTCGACATGCGCCCGTCCGAGTACGACGACCGCCCGGAGACGCTCAACGCCCGCGTCCCCGGCCACGAGGCCGCCCGCCTGGACGCCCTGGTCGCCCGCGCGCTCAAGGACGGCAGCGACTCCTACGGTGCCTACTTCCGGGTCCGCCTCCGCAACGGCGAACTGCGCTGGACCCACAGCCAGGGCAGCATCCGCCGGGACGACACCGGCCGCCCCCGCCGCATCATCGGCGTGGTCCGCGACGCCAGCCACGAATACACCCACGCGGCCGAGCGGCTCGCCGTCGACGAGGAGCGCCGCCGGCACACCAGCGTCGTCGAACGCACCACCGCCGCCCTGGCCCACGCCCGGACCGTCGGCGAGGTCATCGCCGTCCTCGCCGGCGAGGAAGGACTCAGCCGGCTCGGTGCGGAGAACATCATCCTCGGCCTCGTCGAAGCCGGCCGGATCCGGCTGGTCTCCGAGGGCAGGGCGGGCAGCTACATCCCCGACCTGGAATACACCCGGGTCGGCGACGAATTCCCGATGAGCGAGGTCGTACGCACCCTCACCCCGCGCTACGTCCGCAGCCGCGACGAGTTCAAACGCCGGTACCCCCGGCTCTGGCCCGCCATCGAACCCCTCAACGTCAACTCCGCGGCCTACCTCCCGCTGATCGCCCAGGGCCGCCCCATCGGCGTCATCGGCCTGTTCTTCGAGCGCGAGAGCGACTTCCGCGACCAGGAACGCAACGTCCTGGTCGCCCTCGGCAGCAGCATCGCCCAAAGCCTGGCCCGGGCCATGCTCTACGACCAGGAACACGACCTCGCCGCCGGCCTCCAGCAGGCCATGCTGCCGCGCCGGATCCCCGGCGTGCCCGACGCCCAGATCGCCGTCCGCTACCGCTCCGCCCGGATGGGCCGCGACATCGGCGGCGACTGGTACGACGTGATCCCGCTGCCCAACGGCCGGGTCGCCGCCGTGATCGGCGACGTCCAGGGCCACGACACCCAGGCCGCCGCCCTCATGGGCCAGCTGCGGATCGTGCTGCGCGCCTACGCCGCCGAAGGACACGCCCCCGCCACCGTCATGGGCCGCGCCTCCGCCTTCCTCAACGAACTCGACACCGACCGCTTCGCCACCTGCACCTACGTCGACGCCGACCTGAGCACCGGCGCCGCCAGGATCGTCCGCGCCGGCCACATCGACCCCCTGCTGCGGCACGCCGAGGGCATCTGCCGGCTGCTGCCGGTGGCCGGCGGACTGCCGCTCGGCATCTCCTCCGAATTCCGGCGCCTGGACTACCCCGTCACCACCGTCCAGCTCGCCGCCGGCGACACCCTCGTGCTGTGCACCGACGGCATCGTCGAAAAGCCCGGCACCGACCTCGACGACGGCATGCGCCACCTCGCCCGGGAGATCCGCGACGGCCCGCAGGACGTCCAGCAACTCGCCGACCACCTCTGCGAATCCGCCGGCGTGCGCACCAACGAGGACGACATGGCGCTGCTCCTGCTGCGCCGGCTGGGCGCCCCCGAACACGACACCGTCGGACGGTTCCGGCAGCACATCGCCCCCGCCGACCCCGACGGCCTGTCCGCCGCCCGGCACATGATCCGGGCCGCGGTCCGCGCCTGGGGAGCGGCCGAACGCGCCGAGGAGATCGAGCTGGTCGCCGACGAACTGATCACCAACGCACTGCTGCACACCGACGGCGAGGCCGTGGTCAACATCCGGATGCCGCACAGCGTCGGACGCCGGCTGCGCCTGGAGGTCGAGGACCGGTCCAGCAGCCTGCCACGCCGCCGCGAACCGGGCGAGGCCGGCGTCTCCGGCCGCGGCCTGCTCCTCGTCGACCGGCTGGCCGATGTCTGGGGTGTGGAACCGCGCGGCGGCGGAAAGTGCGTATGGTGCGAGTTCAACTGCCCCTGACCGGGACGGGGGTCCCTCCCAGCGTTGCTGGGGGAGCGACCGGCCGCCCCGGCAACCGACGGGGGAACGGTCGCCGAGCGATCGGCACGGTCGAGTGAGGACGGCTCTATGACATCGCGGGCTGGGGAACAGCGCGAGGAAGCCCGGCAGTTGACGGCACGCCTGGAAGCCGAAGGCGTCCGCAACATCGCGCTGACCTGGGTGGACAACGCGGGCATCGCCCGCGTCAAGACCGACCGGCGCAGCGGCTCGCGGACACCGCCGCCCGCGGCGTCGGCATGTCACCGGTCTTCGACGTCTTCACCTCCGACGACACCATCACCGAATCCGACGACCTCGGCGGACCCGACGGCGACCTGCGGCTTTTCCCCGACCTGGACCGCGTCACCGTCCTCGCCGCCCAGCCCGGCTGGGCCTGGGCCCCGGCCGACCGCTACGACCAGCTCGGCCGGCCGCACCCGGCCTGCCAGCGGCAGTTCGCCCGGCGGATGACCGAACGCGCCACCGCCGCCGGCCTCGAGGTGCGGATGGGCTTCGAAACCGAGTGGGTGGTCACCCGAGCCCCCGAAAGCCACCACCCCGGCACCACCGACACCTCCGCCCCCCTCGACTACCCCTGCGCCGGCCCCGCCTACGGCATGACCCGCGTCGTCGAACTCTCCGACTACCTCCGCGACGTCACCGAGGCCCTGACCGTCCAGGGAATCGACGTCCTCCAGCTCCACCCCGAATACGCACCCGGCCAGTTCGAGCTCACCACCGCACCCGGCGACCCGGTGCGCGCCGCCGACGACGTCGTCCTGGTCCGCGAGACCGTCCGCGCGGTCTCCGCCCGGCACGGCCTGCGCGCCTCCTTCGCCCCCTCGTTCGTCGCCGGCCAGGTCGGCAACGGCTGCCACCTCCACCTCGGCCTCTACCGCGACGGCCGCAGCCTGCACCGCACCCCCGACACCGCACACGGCCTCGCCCCGGACGCCGACGCCTTCCTCGCCGGCATCCTCGGCACCCTGCCCGCCCTGCTCGCCATCGGCTGCCCGTCCCCCGCCAGCTACCTCCGGCTCCAGCCCTCCCGCTGGGCCGGCGTCTACCAGTGCTGGGGCGTCGAGAACCGCGAGGCCGCCCTGCGGCTCGTCACCGGCGCGCCCGACGACCCCGACGGCGGCCACGCCGAGGTCAAGACCTTCGACGCCGCCGCCAACCCCTACCTCGCGGTCGGCGCGGTGATCGCCGCCGGACTGCACGGCATCGAGTCCCGGGCCTCCCTCCCGGAACCGCAGCGCGGCGACCCCGGCGTCCTCGGCGTCCGCGAACGCGCCCGCCGCGGCATCGTCCGCCTCCCCGCCACCCTCACCGAGGCCACCGACCGGCTGGAGAAGTCCGCACCGCTCCACGAGGCCCTGGGCAAGGTCCTGCACGGCGCCGTCCTCGCCGTCCGGCGCGCCGAGGAGGCGCAGTTCGCCGAGAGCACCGACGAGGAGATCGCCGCCGCCACCCGCTGGCGCTGGTGATGCCCGCCGGCACCCGGGCAGGCGGCCCCCGCTTCGACGACGGCCTGCCGCCGCTGGTGGACCACCACTGCCACGGCGTACTGCGCCACGAGCCCGACGCGGCGACGTTCGCCTCGTACCTCACCGAATCGGACCGGCCGCCCGCGGCGGGCACCAGCCACTTCGACACCCAGGCCGGCTTCGCGGTCCGCCGCTGGTGCCCGCCGCTGCTCGACCTGCCCGCACACTGCCCGCCCGAGCACTACCTCGCCCGCCGCCGCGAACTGGGCCCCGACGAAACCCGCCGGCGGCTGCTCGGCGCCACCGGCATCGGCGCCTACCTCGTCGACACCGGACTGCCCGGCGACCTGACCGGCCCGGACGGGACGGCCGCGGCCGGCGGCGGCACCGGCCACGAGGTCGTACGGCTGGAAACCCTCGCCGAACGCACCGCCGCCGTGCCGGCCGACGGGGGCGGTGACGGGGGTGCGGCCGCCGACGCCGAGGAGTTCACCGACGCCCTGACCCGCGCCGTCCAGGAGGCCGCCCGCACCGCCGTCGCCTTCAAGACCGTCGCCGCCTACCGCCACGGACTCGCGCTCGCCCCCGAATTCCCCACGGCCGGCGCGGTGCACACCGCCGCCCGCACCTGGCTGGCCGCCGGCGCCGGCCGCCTCACCGACCCGGTCCTGCTCCGCCACCTCGTCGCCCTGGCCGTCGCCACCGGCCGCCCGCTCCAGATCCACACCGGCTTCGGCGACCCCGACCTCCGGCTCGACCACGCCGACCCGGCCCTCCTCACCGACCTCGTCCGCGCCACCGCCGGCACCGGCACGGACCTCGTCCTCCTGCACTGCTACCCGTACCACCGGCAGGCCGCCTACCTGGCGAGCGTCTTCCCCCACGTCTACGCCGACGTCGGACTCACCCTCAGCCACACCGGCCCCCGCGCCACCGCCGTCCTCGCCGAATTCCTCGAACTCGCCCCCTTCGGCAAACTGCTCTTCTCCACCGACGCCTACGGCCTGCCCGAGCTCTACGTCGTGGGCAGCGCACTGTTCCGCACCGCACTGGCGGAGGTGCTCGGCGCCTGGACGGCGAGCGGCGCATGGTCGGCGGACGACGCCCACCGCGTGGGCGCCCTGCTCGCCGCGGAGAACGCCCGCCGGGTGTACGGCCTGGGCGCGGCGGGCCGGGCGCGGGAGCGGGGCCGGCGGAACGAGTAGGGGCCGGGGCCGTCCCGGGACGGGCGGGGCGGGACGCGTAAGGGGCGCACGGCCCGGGCGCCTCTTCCCGCCCTGCCGTCGTTCCGCCGTCATGCTCATGCTTTACTGCGCCGCGTGGCCGATACAACGACCTCGGACGAGACGTCCGACGAGACCTCCGGCGGGACGCCCGGGCAGACCACCGGGCGGACCACCGGCGCCCGTCCGGACAAGGGCGGAACACCCTGGCATTCCCGCATATTCGCCGACCTGACCCCGCTGCGCACCTCGCCCGACTACCGCCGCCTGTGGTGCGGCAACACCATCTCCTGGATGGGCCAGCAGATGACCGCCCTCGCGGTCTCGCTGCAGGTGTACGCCATCACCCGGTCCACCTTCTCGGTCGGACTGGTGGGCCTGTGCTCGCTCGTCCCGCTGGTCGTCTTCGGCCTGTACGGCGGCGCCATCGCCGACACCGTGGACCGCCGCAAACTCGGCCTGTACAGCGCCGCCGGCGCCACCGCGATGTCCCTCACCCTGGCCACCGCCGCGCTCGCCGGATACCACCGGGTCTGGCTGCTCTACACCGTGGTCGCCCTCCAGGCGGTCTGCTTCGCGATGAACTCCCCGGCCCGCACCTCGATGATCCCCCGGCTGCTGCCCACCGAACAGCTGCCGGCCGCCAACGCCCTCAACTCCCTGACCAGCAACCTCGGTCTGATGGGCGGCCCCATGCTGGGCGGCGTCATCGTCGGCCTGTGGGGCTACCAGGCCGCGTACCTGATCGACGTGGTGGCCTTCAGCGGCGCGCTCTACGCGATGTGGCGCCTGCCGTCCATGCGCCCCGACCAGGGCGACGGCCCGCGGCGCCGCGCCTCCGTCCTCGACGGCCTGCGCTTCCTCGCCACCCGCCCCAACCTGCGGATGACGTTCTTCTCCGACCTGGCGGCCATGGTGCTGGCCCAGCCGCGCGCGCTGTTCCCCGCGGTCGCGGTGCTCTGGTTCGCCGGCGACGCCAAGACCGTCGGCCTGCTCGTCGCCGCGCCCGCGGTCGGCGCCGTCCTCGGCGGACTGTTCTCCGGCTGGCTCGGCGGCATCCGCCGGCACGGCCTGGCCATCCTGCTCGCGGTCGCCGCCTGGGGCGCGGCCATCGCCTGCTTCGGACTCTCCCGGAACCTGTGGCTCGGCCTGTTCTTCCTCGCCGTGGCCGGCTGCGCCGACACCGTCTCGATGGTCTTCCGCAGCACCATGCTCCAGGCCGCCACCCCGGACGCGATGCGCGGCCGCCTCCAGGGCGTCTTCATCGTCGTCGTCGCCGGCGGCCCCCGCCTCGGCGACTTCCTCGCCGGCTCGGCCTCCGACCTGACCTCCCCGGCCACCGCCGTCATCGGCGGCGGCCTGGCCTGCATCCTGACCGTCACCGCCCTCGGCCTCGGCCGCCGCGCCTTCGCGAGGTACGACGCACGCGACCCGCAGCCCTAGCCGGGAGCGCGATCAGCGCGCTCCGCCCCTGGACCTACCGCCCTTGTCGTCCCCGGGCCTACAGCAACTGCGGGGTCAGATCCGGGTCGTCGAAGCCCTCGTCGTCGAACGGGTACAAGGGGCGGCGGATCTTGTGGTGGCCGAGGCGGAGGAGGTCCTGGTCGACGCCCCCGGGAGTGAGGGCGAGGAGCCAGTCGGCGGCCATGGCGTACAACTCCGGTTCCAGATAGCCGATCTTGACGACCACCAGGTCGTGGTCGAGCGGGTCCAGCGAACCGAAGTCGGCACGGGTGTGGAACGGAGTGCGCCGCTCGGTCAGGATCACCGTCACCCCGCCCCGGGTGACCGCCGCGCGCCGGCCGCCACCGTCGTACGCCGGATTGCGGCGCGGCACGCCCGAGGCGGCTCCCGGGTCCTCCAACGCCGTGACCCTGCCGGTCAGTTCGTACGGGGCGGCGTGCGGGCCGGTGCCCGCGCTGAAGCAGCCGCCGACGCGCAGGGTCACCTCGGCGCCCGGCCCGGCGGCGAAGCACGCGGCGACCGCCGCCGGATCGGTGAGGCCCGGGTGCAGCGCGGTGCGCCGGCCGCTCGCCAGGTCCTCGTGCGCCAGCAGCCGGCCGAGCATGTACGCGAGGTCGCCGGCCCCGCCCGCGGTGGGGTTGTCGCCCGAATCACTGATCAGGAACGGCCGGGCGGACGAGGCCACCGCACGGGCGATGCAGTCGTCGGCGTCGCCGGTCGGGCCGACGAAGGTGAAGTCCCGGCGGGCGTCCCAGTACGCGCGGGCCAGCGCCCCGGCCTGGTCGAGGGCGAGCCCGGGATCGTCGGCGGTGACCACCACCGCGGCCCGGCAGCGTTCCTCGTCGGCCCAGGCGTACCCGACCCAGAGCGCCGCGTCGACGATCCCGTCGAGTGCCTCGACGGTCGCCAGCCGGCCGTAGAGCGACGCGGCCGGTTCGAGGCGGGTGCTGGTCTTCTCGCCCGGGAGGAGCACCGGGATCTGCACCCAGGCCCGGTGCGGGCGGCCCTTGCCGGAGACCAGTCGCGCGACGAGGTTGCGGGCCGCCCGCTCCCGGGTTTCCCAGGCGTCCTCATGCGGCGCCATCCGGTGCGCGGTCAGCAGATCGAGGTGCTCGGCGAAACGGCGCGAGACGTTGCCGTGCAGGTCCATGGCGGCCGAGATCAGGGTGGCGGGGCCGGTCGCCGCGCGTACCGCCGCGGTCAGTTCGGCCTCGGCGTCGTCCAGCCCGACGACGCTCATCGCACCGTGGATGTCGTGGACCAGACCGTCCAGCGGGCCGGACTCCCTTATGCGGCCGGTCAGTTCGGACCGGATGCGGTCGTAGGTGGCGCGCTCGACCGGACCGCCGGGCACCGCGACGGCATGCACCAGCGGGACCCACTCGACCGCCCCGGAGAGGTCCCCGTCCGGCCGGGTCCAGGTGTAGCGGTCCAGCAGGTCGCGACCCCGGGTGACGCGGAAGTCCTCGTACGTCGAGCGGTGCGGACAGAACTGGCTGGACTCGATGGCCATCCCGCCGATGCCGATGCGCAGCGGGCGGCCGGTCGTCGCTGGGGCCATACGGGCTCACTTCCCTGGGTGGCGGGGTCCGCGGCGGGGCGTTGGGGGTCCGCCGGTGGCGTTGCTACGGGGCGGGTGTCGCTCCCGGGCTGCCGGGGCCCGGCTGAGGGTGTGGCACGGTGGGCGGGATGCCGCTCAGTACGGCGTGGCCGGCGCCCAGCAGTCCCGCGTCCCGGCCGCAGACCGCGGCGTCGATGGTGAGTTCGCCGGTGGCCATCGGCAGACAGCGCTCGTAGAGCATCCCGCGCACCGCGGCGACCAGCGGCTGGGCACCGGCCAGCGCGCCACCGAGGACCACCGCCTCGGGGTTGAAGAAGTTCACGACGACCGCGAGCACCGCACCGATGTCCCGGCCGGCCTGCCGCACAAGGGTGGTGGCCTGCGCGTCGCCGTGCTCGACCAGCCGCAGGATGTCGGCGGCGGACTGTGCGGCGATGCCCCGCCCGCGCAGCGCGGCGGCGATCGCGGCGCCGCTCGCCACCGTCTCCAGACAGCCGATGTTGCCGCACGAACAAGGGAGTTGGGCGGACTCGTCCACCCGGACGTGACTGATGTCGCCGGCCGCACCGTGCGCCCCGCGGTGCAGCCGGCCGTCGCTGATGACACCCGAGCCGATGCCGCGGCCGGCCTTGACGACGACGAGATGGCGCCGGGCGGGGAGGGCGGCGCGGTGTTCGCCGAGCGCCATCATGTTGGCGTCGTTGTCGAGCAGCACCGGCAGCCCGAGGCGGTCGGCCAGCCGGTCGCGGAGCGGGAACAGGTGCCAGCCGGGCATCCGGGACGGGGCGACGACCCTTGCGCCGTCGGCGTCGACCGGGCCGGGGAAGCCGATGCCGACGCCGCGGACCGTCCGCCCGGCCGCCCGCTGCCGCTCGGCCAGCGCGCCCAGCCGCTCGGCGAGGGCGTCCAGGGCGGGCCCGGGACCGGTGGTCGGATCGGCCGGGTGGTCTTCGGCGTCGAAGACGTCGCCGGCCTGGCCCACCGCACCGGTACGGATGTGGTGGCTGCCCAGGTCGGCGGCGAGCGCCACCGCGCCCTGCCCGGCGACCCGCAGCAGCCGTGGCCGCCGGCCGCCACGCGAGGCCCCCGCACCGGATTCGGTCAGCAGCCCGGCCTCGACCAGTTCCTGGACCCGGGCGGACACGGTGGACGCGGCGAGCCCGAGCTCGCGGACGAGGTCCGCGCGGGAGGTGGCGGAGCCGTTCGCGACGAGCGCGAGGACATGCGTGGCGGAACCGGGCGGCTCGTCGGGGAGGGGCATGGCACGCGCCTTTCGCGGGGCGGTCGGGGCAAGGGGAGCGGCCGGCGGTCGGAGCGGGTTTCGTGCGGGCTCCGGACTTCCTGCTTCCTCCGGCGGACTTCCTTCGCCGGACTTCCTTCGTCACCGCAGCTACCCTCCGCCCCAACTCGCCGACAGTAGAGCGCAGTCGGCCCGGTTCCGCCAGGGTCTTGACTTCTTTTCACGGCCGTCCGTACGTTGCTCGCACCCTTCCACCGGCCCGACCTCCCGGAGGCAGTATGGGCCTGCGCAGGACACGAACTCCCGGTCTCCACAAGCGAGTTGGTCCAGCTGGCCGAGCCGGCCGCCTGGTGGTCGCCGTCCTGCTCGGTGCCGCCGCACTGGTCGGCTGCGGCCCGCCTGGCAACGTTGTCACCGAGCTGGGACCCACCGGCGGCGTGCCCGTCGAGGGCGGGACCGCCACCATGGCGCTGCCACCCGCCTCCACCCCCAACTGGATCTTCCCCATCGGCGCCCCCGGCTACCTGGCCTCCTACAACAGCGCCATCCAGGACCTGCTGTTCCTGCGGCTCTACCTGCCCGAGAAGAAGGGCGACGCGCTGACCCTGGAATCACCCCGCGGCCTCGCCGAAAAACCCCGCTACGGCGACCGCAACCGCACCGTCAGCATCACCCTGAAAAAGGGCTACCGCTGGTCCGACGGGCACCCCGTCACCACCCGCGACGTGAAATTCTGGTTCGACCTCATCAAGGCCAACAAACAGGAATGGGCCGGGTATTCACCGAAACTGATGCCCGACGACGTCAAGGCGTTCGAGGTCCTCGACGACCGCACCTTCCGGCTCCGGCTGGACCGCGCCTACAACCCGGCGTGGTTCACCGCCAACGAGCTCCAGGACTTCGTGGCCCTTCCCGTACACGCCTGGAACCCGCACCACGAGGACCCCCGGCGGGCCTTCGCCCGGTTGATGCGGCACGCCCGGCAGTTCTCCGCATTCGCCACCGACCCGCTGTGGAAAACCGTCGACGGACCCTGGCGGACAGCGAAGTGGACCACCTCCGGTCAGGTGGAGCTGATCCCCAACACGCACTACAGCGGACCGGACAAACCCCATCTCGACCGGGTGGTCCTCAAACCCTTCACCACCGCCGACTCCGAATTCAACGTCCTGCGGGCCGGCGGCGTCGACTACGGCTACCTGCCGCCCTCCGTCATGGCGCAGTCGGCGAACTTCCGGGAGAGGGGCTATCGCATCGACCCCTGGGAGGGCTGGGCGATCACCTACATCGTGCTCAATTACCACCACCCCACCGCCGGGCCCCTGCTGCGGCAGACCTATCTGCGCCAGGCGCTCCAGCACCTCATCGACCAGAAGGCGCTCTCCCGGGTGATCTGGCACGGCAGCGCCGCCCCCACCCTCGGCCCGGTCCCGGCCGGTCTGCTCGACACCGATCCGTACCCCTACGACCCGAAGCGGGCGAAGGCGCTGCTGGCGGACCACGGCTGGGCCGCCCGGGGCGGCGTGCTGCGCTGCGTACGGCCCGGGCGCGGCGCCGGCGCGTGCGGCGCGGGCATCGAGGGCGGGCGGGAGCTGCGGCTGTCGCTGCTCTCGCAGTCCGGTTCGACCGAGACCTCCAACACCATGCAGGTCCTCAAGTCGGAATTCGGCACGGCGGGCATCGCCCTCGACGTCCGGCAGCAGCCGCTGAACACGGTCCTGGGCACCACCGTCCCCTGCCGGACCACCGACCCCCTCTGCTCCGCCTGGCAGCTCGGCTTCTTCGGCACCCAGGGCAGCTGGTACTTCCCGCCCGACCCCAGCGGGGAGAAGATCTTCGCCAGCAACGCACCGTCCAACATGGGCAGTTGGTCCGACCCCCGTACCGACGAGCTGATACGGGCCACCGAGTACTCCGACGATCCCGCCGCACTGCGCGCCTACGGCCGCGAGGTCGCCCGCCGCCTCCCGGTGCTGTGGACCCCCAACCCCGCCTACCAGGTCTCCGCCATCCGCAACGACCTGCGCGGCGTCGACCAGAACCCCACGCTGTCGCTGGCCCCGCAGGACTGGTACTACGTCAGGAAGGGCGGTGCCGGCCGGTGACCCGCTTCCTGGTCAAACGCCTCGCCCAGGCCCTGGTCGTCCTGCTGCTGGTCTCCGTCCTCGTCTTCGTCCTGCTGCACCTGCTCCCCGGCGGCCCGGCCCGCGCCATCCTCGGCGTACAGGCCACGCCCCAGGCCGTCGCGCACTTCAACCACCAGCAGGGATACGACCGTTCGCTGCCCCAGCAGTACCTGATGTACCTCGGCCGGCTGCTCACCGGCGACCTGGGGGAGTCCTACAAGCTCAACCAGGGCGTCGCCCCGCTGCTCGCCGAACGGCTGCCGAAGACCGCCCTGCTGGCCGGGCTGTCGCTGGCGCTGGCCGCCGTCCTGGCCGTACCGCTCGGCATCCTGCAGGCGGTACGCCGCGGCCGCGCCGCCGACCACGTACTGACCGGCCTGGCCTTCCTCGCCTACGCCACCCCGGTCTTCTTCCTCGGACTCGTCCTCGTCCTGGTCCTCAGCCAGCAGCTGCCCCTGCTGCCCGCCGAGGCGCCGCAGGCCGACACGGTCGGCGGGATCCTCGCCGAGCCGGCCGGACTGGTCCTCCCGGTCGTGACCACGGCCCTGGGAATCGTCGCCGCCTTCAGCCGCTATCTGCGCTCCGCGGTCCTCGACAACCTCGGCGAGGACTACGTCCGCACCGCCCGCGCCAAGGGCGGGTCCGGCGCCCGGGTGCTGGTCCGGCACGTGCTGCGCAATGCGCTCATCCCGCTGGTCACCCTCCTCGGCCTCTACCTGCCGACCCTCTTCAGCGGCACCCTCGTCGTCGAGTCCATGTTCAACTACCCCGGCATGGGACTGCTGTTCTGGAACGCGGCCCAGGGCTCGGACTTCCCCGTACTGCTCGGCGTGACCCTCGTCGTGGGCGTCGCCACCGTCCTCGGCTCCCTGCTCGCCGACGTCGCCTACGCCGTCCTCGACCCGCGCATCAGGAGCGTGCCGTGACCACCACCGCCCCCGCACCGCCGGACGCCGGGCCCGCCGCTCCCGGGCCGGTCCGCCGCGCCCTGACCGGCCTCCGCCGCAACAAGCTCGCGCTGACCGGCGCCCTGATCCTGCTGGCCCTGCTCGCCTTCTGCTTCCTCGGCCCGCTGCTCCACCCCACCGACCAGATCCACACCGACCTCACCCAGGCCAACCGCGCACCCGGCGCCGGCCACCCGCTCGGCACCACCGACCTCGGCTACGACCTGCTCGGCCGGCTGATGTACGGCGGCCGCACCTCCCTGGAGGTGGGCCTCGCGGCCGGGCTGCTGGCCACCCTCCTCGGCACCGTCTACGGCGCGGTCGCCGGCTACTTCGGCGGCTGGGCGGACGCCGTGCTGATGCGGATCACCGACGCCGCGCTCGCCATCCCGGCGCTCTTCCTCCTCGTCGTGGTCGCCACCCTCGTCACCCCCGGCAAACCCGTCCTCATCCTCGTCATCGCCTCCGTCGCCTGGCTCTCCCCGGCCCGGCTGCTGCGCGGCGAGGCGCTGGCGCTGCGCAGCCGTACTTACGTCCACGCCATGCGGCTGATGGGCGGCGGCGGGGGCCGGGCGGTGTTCCGGCACATCCTGCCCAACGCCCTGGGCACCGTCGTCGTCAACGCCACCTTCCAGATCGCCGACGCCATCCTCTACGTCGCCTACCTCTCCTTCCTCGGCCTCTCCCTGCCACCGCCCGCCGCCGACTGGGGCTCCCTGCTCTCCGCCGGCATCACGTACACCCAGGTCGGCCACTGGTGGCTGATCTTCCCGCCGGGCCTCGCGATCGTGCTGGTCGTGGCGGCCTTCAACTTCCTCGGCGACGGGCTGCGGGACGCCTTCGACGTACGGCTCGACACCGGACGGGGCAGCCACCGATGACCGAACCCCTGCTGCGCATCGACGACCTGCACGTCGACATCGCCACCCGCGACCGGACCGTGCACGCCCTCGACGGCATCGACCTCGACCTCGCCCCCGGCGAAGCGCTCGGCCTGGTCGGCGAGTCCGGCTGCGGCAAGACCCTCACCGCCCGCGCCGTCCTCGGACTGCTCCCCGCCGGCGGCCGGATCACCGGCGGACGCATCCTCTTCCACGGCACGGACCTGGCCGCCGCCCCCGAACCCGTCCTGCAGGGCGTCCGCGGCCACACCATCGGCATGGTCTTCCAGGACCCGCTGACCTCGCTCAACCCCACCATGACCGTCGGCGCCCAGGTCGCCGAGCCGCTCCGCCTGCACACCCCGCTGACCAGGGCCCAGGCCCGCGCCAAGGCCGAGGAGATGCTCGGCCTGGTCGGCCTGCCCCGCCCCGCCGAGCGGATGGCCCACCATCCGCACCAGCTCAGCGGCGGCATGCGGCAGCGCGTCGCGACAGCCATGGCCCTGGTCTGCGAACCCGACCTGTTGATCGCCGACGAGCCCACCACCGCCCTCGACGTCACCACCCAGCACCAGATCCTGGAACTCGTCGACGAACTGCGCACCCGGCTCGGCATGGCCCTGATCCTCGTCACCCACGACCTCGGGGTGATCGCCCGCCGGGTCGACCGGGTCGCGGTGATGTACGCCGGCCGGATCGCCGAACGCGCCCCCGTACGGCCGCTGTTCACCACCCCGCGGCACCGCTACACCCAGGCCCTCCTCGCCGCCCTCCCGGAACGCGCCCCCGACCCCACCCGCCCGCTCGCCACCGTCCCCGGCCTCCCACCGGTCCTCACCACCCGCCCCACCGGCTGCCGCTTCGCACCCCGCTGCGGCTTCGCCACCGACCTCTGCCGCACCGCGGAACCGGAGCTCAGCGACGGCCCCGACGGCGGCCGGCCGGCCGACCGCGCCGCACACGCCTTCGCCTGCTTCCACCCGGCCGCCCCGGCCCCCGGCGCCGACCCGGTCCCCGCGATACGCCCGTCCGCCCCCGCCCCCGCCGAGGCGCCGGCCCGCACCGACGCACCGCTGCTCCGCCTCACCGACCTCGCCAAGAGCTACCCGCTGCACGGCGGCCTGTTCGCCCGCCGGGGCGCCGCCGAGATCAGCGCGGTGGCCGGGATCTCGCTCACCGTCCGGCGCGGCGAGACCTTCGGCATCGTCGGCGAGTCCGGCTGCGGCAAATCCACCCTCGGCCGGCTGGCGGTCGGCCTGGAGGCACCCAGCACCGGCACCGTCGAAGTCGCCGGGCGGGACCTGGCCACGCTGCGGGGCCGCGAGCTGCGCGCCCACCGGCGCGAGGTCCAGCTGATGTTCCAGGACTCCGCCGCGGCCATGGACCCCCGGATGCGGGTCGGCGCCGTACTGACCGAACCCCTGGTCATCCAGGGCATCGGCGACCGGGCCGCCCGGCAGCGGCGGATCGCCGGACTCCTCGACGACGTCGGACTGCCGCGCGGCGCCGTCGACCGCTACCCGCACGAATTCTCCGGCGGCCAGCGCCAGCGCCTCGGCCTGGCCCGCGCCCTCGCGCTCGCCCCCTCGCTCGTGGTCGCCGACGAACCGGTCTCCGCGCTCGACGTCTCCGTCCAGGCCCAGATCCTCAACCTGATGCGCGCCCTGCAACGGGACAAGGGCCTGAGCTACCTCTTCATCTCGCACGACCTGGCGGTGGTGCGGCACGTCGCGGACCGGGTCGGCGTGATGTACCTCGGCAAACTCGTCGAGACCGGCCCCGCGGAGGCGGTCTTCGACCGCCCGCTCCACCCCTACACACGCGGCCTCCTGGACACCGTCCGCCCGCCCGACCCCGCCTCCCGCCCCCTCGGCGGCGAAACCCCGTCGGCCGCGGCCCCGCCCTCGGGATGCCGGTTCCGCACCCGGTGCGTCTTCGCGACACACCGCTGCGCAACGGAACCGCCCCCGACGGTGGAAGCAGCCCCGACCCACTCCGCCTCCTGCCACTTTCCGCTTCGCGGGTGATCCCCACGTACCTGTCTGTCCCGCCGTGGGGGTTGCTCGCCGTTGCGCTTTGCGGCGCCGCGTACGTGGCTGTCTGCGGCGCCGCGGGGCGTCTGGCCGTTGCGCCTGCGGCGGGCTGGGTGTGTGGTGGGTGCGGTGACGGGCCTGCGGGGCCGGTGTTTGGGACTGCTGACGCTTTACGTCCCAAACACCGGCCCCTCCGGCCCGTCCCCTCCCG
>NZ_JBIDAJ010000009.1:263912-264580 GCF_043202395.1 Streptomyces sp. NPDC048197 | reverse complement strand
CGCCAGCGTTCGTCCTGAGCCAGGATCAAACTCTCCGTGAATGCTTCCGGGTACTCCCGGTGACACTCGCGTTGAGCGGAACCAGAGGGAGGAATGATCCCTCGGTTCACAGCGTCCTCGCTGTGTTTTCTTCAAAGGAACCTCGCCACCAGACCATCCGGTCCGGTAGACGGGGTATCAACATATCTGGCGTTGACTTTTGGCACGCTGTTGAGTTCTCAAGGAACGGACGCTTCCTTTGGACTCCCTCTCGGGCTTCCTCCGGGCGCTTCCCTTCGGTCTTGCGTTTCCGACTCTATCAGATCCTTGCGGCTCCGATTTTCGCCGGTGCGTTTCGACCTTTCGGCTTCTTCGCGGTTCCGACTCTATCAGATCCGATTTCTTGCCGTTTCCGGTTCGAATTCGGTCCGATTTCCCGTCGGAGGGGGTTTGCCTTTCGGCTGATCCGACTTTATCAGATTGCTCTGGGCCGGAATTCCGCTCCGTAGCGAGGGGCGCCCGACGCACAGGCGTGCGGCGCTTCCCGTTCAGGCGGAGCCGTAAACGTACTGGAGCGGGGGGGGGGGGGGGGGGGGGGGGGGGGGGGGGGGGGCGCGCGGACACGACTGATGACGCAGTCGGAATGCGTCCGGCTCCGGCGCCCGACAACAGCGTTGAGAGAAAGGCTT